>JANNNN010001099.1:0-2363 GCA_031398555.1 Planctomycetia bacterium
GGAACACCCGACAAGCCGAATGGACACATAGGTGCTTTAGGTTATGCGCAAATGCACGGCGAGGGCACGGGCGTAATCTCTTTGGCCGCCCAGCCAAGTGACGGCGACTATGTGAGTATGACAAGTTCGGGCGTAACTAAACCTCAATCAAGCATAGCTTGATTTGGAAAAAAACTGAAAAACTCGAAAACCCTACGAAAACATTGGTGTTTAAGAAGGTGCTAACAACATCTTTCACCAAGCAACGGAGGGTTTCGAGTGAACGCCAAGGTACGTGATGCAATTAAACGACGCAAGCGTCAACTTAAAAAACGCATCGACAAATCGAAGATGCCAAGTACACCAGCGATCAAGACGCCGGGAATCAAAATGGAACTTGCCGAGCGTCAGCAAGCAATTGCTGCGGGCGGCTTGGGGGCTATCATGGAGATGATCAAAACGCTCGATCTGCGCAAGCATATCAATCGAGCAATACCGATGTTCAAGCTCTATATGCCCTACGATGAAGCGGATCATGTATTTAACATCGCGCTCAATCTGTTAGCGGGTGGAACATGTCTGGACCATCTGGAACTGCGTCGCACTGATGAAGCGTATCTCAACGCAGTGGGTGCAGAGCGAATTCCGGATCCCACAACGGCTGGTGATTTCTGTCGGCGTTTTGACACGTTCAAGATTATGCAGTTGATGCAGGGCATCAATCGAGCGAGACAAACAGTTTGGAAACAACAGCCGCCGGAGTTTTTTCAACGCGCGATCATCGAAGCTGATGGCACGATGGTCGAGACATCCGGGCAGCGGAAACAAGGCATCGGCATTAATTACAAAAAGCAGTGGGGATATCATCCCCTTGTAGTGACTTTGGCAAACACCCGCGAAGTTCTTTACATCGCCAACCGAAGCGGCAATCGACCGAGTCATGAAGGCTCTGCTCTGTACTTCGATTTGGCGATCAAGCAGTGCCGCGACGCGGGGTTCAATGAGGTGCTGCTGCGTGGCGATACGGACTTCTCACTGACTGAGAACTTCGATCGATGGGACGACGAAAAAGTTAAGTTCGTGTTTGGATACGATGCCAAGCCAAACTTGGTAGCGATTGCAGAAGCCCTGGAAAAAGACGCCTGGAAACCGCTGCGACGTCGGTTGCCGAGCGAACCCAAGACAGAGCGACGTGCTGTGCGTCCGAACTTCAAAGAGCAGATCGTCGAGCAAAACGAGTACTTGAACAAGCGTCAACGCGGCGAAGAAATTGCCGAGTTCGACTATCGCCCTTTGAACTGTAATCGGTCGTACCGCATGGTCGTGGTTCGCAAGCAAATTGACGTCACCAAAGGACAGCAACTTCTGTTCGATGATCCGGTTTACTTCTTCTATGTTACCAACGAGCCTGGACATACATGTTCAACTCGCCAAGTCGTGTTCCACGCCAATGATCGCTGCGGCCAGGAGAATGACATCAGTCAGTTGCACGCATGCGGCGCCTTGGCTGCACCACTGGATAACCTCACCAGCAACTGGGCATATATGGTCATCGCCTCACTAGCTTGGACTCTCAAGTGCTGGAGCGGTTTACTTGTTCGACCCCAAGGCAGTCTTCGACAGAAGGAGAAGCTAGCTGAGTTGCGGCATCGCTTAATACGCATGGAATTTCAGACCTATCTACAATCGATTATCCAGATCCCGGCACAGATCGTTCGAACGTCGCGTCAGCTGATCTATCGCCTGTTGAGCTTTCGCGATTCTGTTGAGTCGTTGCTAACAATCCATGAGCACGTTAGCCAGCCACTGCGCTGTTGAGGTGTGCCTATTGAAGCCAAAGTCTGGATGCTTTGGTACCACCGCCGCGCCGAACCCAAGAAAATTGATTACATGCCCGACACACAATTCGAATCGCGACGCTGGCAACGCCAGCGTGCCGCCGCGCACCCAAATTTTCGACCGACCAAAACGTCAAATGTTAAACTAGGTAACGCTTGATTGAGGACTAGGCATAAGATCGCGAGAACGTCTGAATGCTCGTCCGGCTCGCGGGCGTCCACTCAAACGCAAAATCGAAACCGGTTGAAAAGCATTCTATATCTTTTTTAGCCCAACTACCCGACCAATCTACTACCGGCTCTGGTTCATGCACCGTATTGATTCATCGATCGGCTTCCGGAAGACCCTAAATGTTGACAAGAATGCGAAGAACGAGATGACAGTGCTACGCCGGTGCCGACTGGGTGCTGGACGAACGAGGCGATTTCGGCGCAAGAGCTAACTCGCACCGGTCAGGGGTGACCGGTGCGACTTGAAGACTCGAGTTTTACACGTGAGGATTTGTAATAGGCTAACACTCGGCACTGCTCCCGTCGCAATGTTCA
>JANNNN010001126.1:0-3711 GCA_031398555.1 Planctomycetia bacterium
CCCATTCCGCCCATGCCACCCATATCCATTCCGCCGCCACCACCACCCATGCCGTGGTCGTGATGTCCGCCGCCGGCTTCTTCTTCTTCCTTCGGAATGTCAGTGATCAGCCCTTCGGTTGTTAGCAACAGGCAAGCCACACTGGCAGCGTTCTGTAGGGCCGTTCGCACGACCTTAGCTGGATCGATGATGCCAGCCTTAACTAGATCGCAGTAGGTATCGGTGTTCGCGTCGTAACCTTCGGTCTTAACCTTTTGTTGACGAACTCGATTCACGACAACCGCACCATCCACACCAGCGTTATTGGCAATCGCTCGCAGTGGATAATCCAAAACGTTCTGAATGATTTTGGCGCCCAAACCGGCGTCCCCTTCAAGCTTCAGCTTCGCAATGATACCGTCGCAGCGCAGTAGAGCCACACCGCCGCCAGGAACAATGCCTTCTTGAAGAGCGGCTTTAGTTGCAGCCTTGGCATCGTCGAGAAGAGCTTTGCGCTCTTTCATTTCAGTTTCAGTAGCAGCACCAACAGTGATCTGAGCTACCCCGCCAGCTAGCTTGGCTAAACGTTCTTGCAGTTTTTCACGATCGTATTCGCTATCGGTGTTTTCGATTTCGCGACGGATTTGATCTGCACGTCCAGCGATTGCGTCTTTCTTTCCAGCTCCGCCGACGATGATCGTTTCTTCGCTGGTGATGCGAATCTTCTTGGCACGACCGAGGTCGCTGAGTTTGACGCTTTCGAGGTCGATACCGAGATCTTTGAAAATCGGTTGACCGCCGCACAGAGCGCCTAGGTCACCCATGATCGCTTTGCGGCGATCGCCGTAACCAGGAGCTTTGACTGCACAAACGCTCAGGATGCCGCGCATCTTATTGACAACCAAAGTAGCCAGTGCTTCGCCGTCAACGTCTTCAGCGATAATGAGCAATGGCTTCTTAGCCTTGCTGATCGCTTCGAGCAGAGGAATGAGTTTCTTGTTGCTGCTGATCTTCTCTTCGAAAATCAACATGTAGCAATCGTCCAGTTCAACCGAGACGTCGTCAGGGTTGGTGACGAAGTGCGGTGAAAGGAAACCGCGGTCAAACTGCATGCCTTCGACAACTTCGACAGTCGTTTCAGCACTGCGGCCTTCTTCGACTGTGATCACGCCATCTTTGCCGACTTTCAAGAATGCGTCAGCTAGAACGTCGCCGATGGTTGGATCGTTGTTACCAGCGATGGTGGCAACTTGTTTGATTTCTTTCTTGCTCTTCTCGTCGATCTTAATAGCCATCTTGGTCAGCTCGTCGCCAACGGCTTCTACTGCCTTGGCGATACCGCGAGAAAGAGCCATCGGGTCAGCGCCCGCAGCAATCATTTTCAGACCTTCACGGAAGATTGCTTCCGAGAGAACGGTTGCGGTCGTGGTGCCGTCACCAGCCACGTCGTTGGTCTTGCTGGCCGCTTCCTTAACGAGCTGAGCACCCAAATTTTCATACGGGTCGTCCAATTCGATGTCTTCAGCGACGGTGACACCGTCCTTTGTAACTTTGGGCGATCCCCAACCCTTGTCCAAAACAGCATTTCTGCCGCGAGGACCCAGAGTACTGCGAACCGCTCGAGCCAGCTTGGATACACCAGCCAGCAGCGGTTGACGCGCTTCGTCATCAAAAACCATTTGCTTCGCCACGTTCAACTCCTCCAATTGGACCTTAGACTGCGACTAGATCTCAGTCGCGACACGCTCTGCGAACAGCCAAAAAATCGACGAGCTACAGCCCCACATCTCACGACGCAGGCCATTTTCATCACCCGCAGCTCGAACTTTGTTGTCTCAGTTTCAGCTCGCGCCCACACGGGCGCACGCTTTCCGGCCCAGTTGCCCCAGCCTCATCAAATTCCAGTCAACCAATCGGGTCAACGAAACTATCAAGTCAGAGTGGCAGCTCGACCAAGTCGCACATGCGTGATGCAAGAACCGTGCCATAAGCGGTATTACGCGCCATTCCTAGGAAATCCTGGAGGTTTTACACAGTTTTTGCCAAGTCAAACTGTTAACTGCCGATTTGGCATTAACCCGTAGCTTGGGACCTTTGTCCCGAGCATCCGACCCGGTGGTCCGTCGTTGGGCATTTCCCAAGATTTCCGATTGCGAGGTCTTAAGTCTGGCGAAGTGACGAAGTACTTTCTTGAGATCGCTATTCAGCCTGGCTATCTTGACCTGAATGCGATCTTGCCACTTGCGAAGTACAGATCACGATTTTTTAACGTCAACACGCTGAGTGCAGCCGAGTCACCGCTACAACCCGAGATAACCGGTGGCTCGAATAAAGGTCTTCTTGACTTAGACGGCTTCGTGCTCTTTGATCAACAGTCGAATTATTACGAAGTTCCTGATCAGCGCTTGACCGATGCGATTTTCGACGATGAGCGAAAATTGATCGTCACAGTTCGTGATTCGAAGAAGCGCGGGCATTGGAAGTTGCGCTCGATTAGTTTCGAGTGAACAGCGTTATTTTGTAGCTTTGAAAAATTTTCCAACGCATTTCTTCGTTTTGCCCCTACGATGAACTCCTGCCCTTCGAATGTATTAATTGTTTCGCAATCGCTCGGGTCAAAGAATGCGGAAGTCGGTGACCTACTCTTCGCTCGCGCAATCTCGGATTCTGTCGGTGGACGACGAACAATGCCGACCGATTGCCCATTCGAATCAACACCCCCCAGCGTAGGGCGGGCTTGCCCACTTTGCTCTACCGCGGATTGCCTGAAAAGTGCTACATTTCGATCGGTTTTGGAACGAATCGATCAAAACATAGGAACTGATAGCATGAGGCCCTCTCTACTTTGCGCAGCATTAGCAATGTTTCTGCTCGCGTTCGGTCTACATTCCCCTGGAATTTCGCAGGATTCGAACGTCAATGAATCATTCGAAATCGCAGCGCTCAACGCGAGGCTCAAGAATGAGGCTGGACTTTCGCCAGAACAGTGTCGCGAGTGGCTCGAGTCTCGCGTGCTACCCATGATCGCTTGCAATGGGCCGCAACCTGCGGTTAAAACGCAGATCGAGATTGAGGGTGTCAAGGTGGTTTCGGATTGGACTCGTCGGGGTGCCGTCGCTCTCAGAGACAAACTCCATGTCGTCGCACCCAAGGAACAACAAAAACGAGTAAAAGAGATGCTCGACACTTTCACTCGATTTGGAGTTCGTCAAATCGAAATTCGAACGCACGTGTTCCGTGATACCGCCGAAGCGATGAAACTGATGCCGATCCAGTGGTCGCACGTTGAAGCCGCATCGAGCATGGCGGAATCCCCCAGTTCATCGGCCGTAGTGCCCGCTTCATATCAGCAGCCGCGAACGCTGACTGCAAAATTCATCGAATCGCAAAAGCCGACTAGTAGCGAAGTCCGTTCGCAAGCTGAAGGCGTTGCCGATGCGACGTTGACAGAAGCGACGTCGATTGTCGAACGATCTACGCCAGTGCTGTACAGTTTGCTGAGTCCAACGGAACACGCAGCAGTTATGGCGCATGGGAAGAAGCAAGCAACGCTACAACGCTTGATGTCACCGAGCGTGATTGTTTTTAACGGACAATTCGCAGCGATGAGCAACGCGGTCGAACGCCCCTTCGTAACAGGAATCAAAGTAATGAAACTTGGCGCTGCAAATAAACAGCAAGTTGAGTTTGCACCCCACGTAAAAGTGTATCAGGAAGGGACGACCATGAAAG
>JANNNN010001130.1:0-3792 GCA_031398555.1 Planctomycetia bacterium
GTCGGCGCGAGCCGCCCGGTTTTTCAATCAAATCAAGGCATTCACCGGACGGCTCGCGCCGGTTCCGCTACAAAGTGAGTGACATTGGACGTTTCGCCCCCGCAGCAACAAAGCGTTCACCTAACACACCAGGGATAAGCGAAAGAAAGGTGTGTTGCGCGGTTTAACAACACGAATACGAAGTTTAAACTTTGTTATGACTGTCGGTGTAGGTAATATTGTGGCGGCCCGATCCGCTTCACACACCCTACGTAAAAGCAAAAACGGCCAGCTCGTGCGAGCTGGCCGTTTGAGTTTTTTGTTAGGAAATTATCAGCTGATTATTTGTCTGAACCGCTGGCGATCGCTTCTGGCTCTTCGACTGGAGTACGCTTTTCGCCTCGGAAGACCAACTGCGTAAGCTTGTCGCCATCGCCTTTGATGGAATCCACAACGATCGTGTTCATGCCTTCAAATGCACCTCGCAGAATTTCTTCGGCAAGTGGATCTTCAACACGCTGCTCGATGGCTCGACGAAGTGGTCGAGCACCGTAGTCCATGTTGCTGGCACCCTGTTTGATGATGAACTCTTTGGCCGCATCGGTCAGCATCAATTCGTAACCGCGATCCATTAAGCGTTCTCGAACTTTGGCCAATTCGAAATCGATTACGCGCTTCAAGTCTTCCTTCTCCAAATGGCGGAAGATGATCGTGTCATCGAGACGGTTGAGGAACTCAGGGCGGAACACGCGTTCGATCTGATCCATCACGCGTGCCTTCATGCTTTCGTACGAACCATCGGCATCGGCTTTTTGGAAGCCGAACGCTGATTCGTTCTTGATCGCCTCAGCACCAGCGTTGGTGGTGAGAATCAAGATCGTGTTGCGGAAGTCAACATTGCGACCGAACGAATCGGTCAAGCGTCCTTCTTCCATCACTTGCAACAGCATGTTGAACACGTCTGGGTGAGCTTTCTCGATTTCGTCGAGCAGAACTACCGCGTATGGCCGGCGACGAATCTTCTCAGTCAACTGACCGCCTTCTTCGTAGCCAACGTATCCTGGAGGTGCACCGATCAGGCGGCTGATGTTGTGCTTCTCCATGTACTCGCTCATATCGATGTGAACGAGTGCATCGGAGTCTCCGAACATGAATTCCGCTAGAGCTTTGGCGAGCAAAGTCTTACCAACACCAGTCGGACCTGCAAACACAAAGCAACCAGTCGGACGACGAGGGTCCTTCAGACCGCTGCGGCTACGCCGAACGGCTTTCGCGACGGCAGCGACGGCTTGATCTTGACTAACGACTCGCTTATGCAATTCGTCTTCCATCTTCATCAGCCGAGCACTGTCTTCAGTGCTTAGTCGAGTCAACGGAATACCGGTCATCTTCGAGACAACTTCCGAAATCACTTCTTCGTCGACAACGCCATCGGTCTCACGGCTGCGATCGCGCCATTGACGGGTGATGGTGTCTTTCTTCTTGCGAAGTTTGTCGGCTTGGTCGCGAAGTGCAGCAGCTTTTTCGAAGTCTTGGTTTGCAACCGCGTCTTCTTTGTCCTTGTTCAGCTTCTCAATGTCGTCGTCCAGTTCCTTGAGATCGGGTGGCTTGGACATAGTCCGCAGACGCACACGAGCACCGGCTTCGTCGATCACATCGATGGCCTTATCGGGCAAGCAGCGAGCGGTGATGTAGCGTTCGCTCATTTCAACAGCGGCTACGACAGCTTCGTCGGTGAATTTCACGCGATGATGCTCTTCGTAACGTTCGCGAAGTCCCTTGAGGATTTCAATCGTTTCGTCGCGGCTAGTCGGTTCGACCACGATTTCTTGGAATCGGCGAGCGAGCGCGTTATCCTTTTCGATGTACTTGCGATACTCGTCGAAGGTCGTTGCACCGATACACTGGATTTCACCACGAGCAAGGGCAGGCTTGAGCACGTTTGCGGCGTCGATGGCGCCTTCTGCACCACCAGCACCCACCAACGTGTGCAATTCGTCAATGAAGAGAATCGTGTTCTTCGCACGACGGACTTCATTCATGACCGCTTTGATACGCTCTTCGAACTGACCGCGATATTTGGTACCGGCGACCATCATGGCCAAGTCGAGTACAACAATTCGTTTGTCAGCAAGAATCTCAGGCACATCGCCGGAGATAACGCGTTGAGCAAAGCCTTCGACAATTGCAGTCTTACCAACACCCGCTTCACCAAGGAGCACAGGGTTGTTCTTTGTGCGACGGCAGAGGACTTGGATGGCGCGTTCGATTTCACGAGCACGACCAATCACTGGATCGAGCTTGCCTTGCTTGGCCAATTCGGTCAGATCGCGACCAAAACTATCGAGGGCTGGAGTCTTGCTCTTAGTGCCCTTTGGCGAACCCGAGGATTCACTGGCAGCCCCGGCGCCTTCGCGACCGCCTCGCTCTCCACCGCTTTCACCACTCTCCATGCCATGGCCGAGCAGATTCAGCACTTCTTCGCGGACGTCTTCCAGCTTCAAGCCAAGGTTCATCAGCACTTGAGCGGCGACGCCTTCTTGTTCGCGCAGCAGACCGAGCAAAATGTGTTCGGTGCCTACATAGTTGTGGTTGAGGTTTCGAGCCTCTTCCATTGAATATTCGATGACCTTCTTGGCTCGCGGCGTTTGCGGCAGCTTGCCGATCGTGACCATCTCCGGCCCGCTCTGGACCAACTTCTCGACTTCGAGGCGAATCTTGCGAAGATCCACATCGAGGTTCTTGAGCACGTTTGCGGCTACCCCGCTACCTTCCTTCACCAAGCCCAACAAAATGTGCTCAGTGCCGATGTACTCGTGATTGAAGCGCTGCGCCTCTTGATTCGCCAGCTGCATCACCTTGCGAGCGCGATCTGTGAATCGTTCGTACATATCCAACCCCCTTTGTTGAGACGCTCAGCTCTCGACGATAACTTTTTCAGTTCAATCCGCACGGACCGCTTTGGCGTACATGTTGTAAGCCAACTTGCTTACTATATTTGTACGCCAAATCAGTTTGTGCGGGGAATGGGAAAAACCATCTATCTAGGAAAACGCCCGAGACAAGTTTGAAGTGAGTGAAGAAAAAGGATTAAAAGCCAGCACCAAGTCACTAAAGCAAAGCCTATGCCATGCCGGAATGTGTCAGATTGGCAAGTTTAAGGTAAGCGCCCAAGCCAGCAACTACCCTAGCGAAGTCGAATTGCTGTTTTCGCTGCAAATCTACGTCAATTCCAAGGCTTAAGCTGAGAAATTCGCGGCTTTTGTGCCTGTACAAGGCCATCTCGAAATACTTAGCCTAGCATTACGACTGTAGCGATTGCAAAACCCTTCGCATTGCAATTTTTCAAAGCGATTGCATGGATTGAATGAATTCTACCAGACGAGTTTAGCAACTTTACGTTGGCAGCCAAAATGGCCGAAGGCCTTAAACGTCGCTCAGCCGCCAACATTAGCCGATGTGATTCAATCGAAAGCCTGAATAGATCAACCCGCAGACGTGACACTTGGTGTTTCATCTGCGCTTTTCTCTTCTGAATTTCGGTCATTTTCGGTTGTCGCTTCGGCTAACTCTTCCAGTTCTTCAGCGAGACGAATTTCAATGATCGCGTGTTCGCGCGCAATCTCATATCGCCAACGAGCCGCAGAATCGAGCGTCTTCAGCTGAGCCAAACGACGGAGAGCAGGCCGGTAACGTCTGGTATGCCTCAAGACTCCAACAAGCAGCAGTTGACTTTCGGCGTCGCGCGGAAAATCATGCAAAATCTGCAACAGTTTCGCTTCCGACTCAAACCAGTTGCCTGCCAAATAGTCG
>JANNNN010001180.1:0-3551 GCA_031398555.1 Planctomycetia bacterium
CAAATCACGGTCACGGCTTCGCGCCAATTGGGGTCGTACTCGCGCTGCCACAACGCTTGTTGGTCTTTGTCGTCGAGTACATGACCGTTGGTCGGGTCGCAATTGACTGTGCGGCTAGTGCGATGCGCAATGTTCCCCAGATGACACAACAGTGTGCTTTTGTGACCTTCCAAGATCGGCTGATTCAATTGCGATGGATCGTTAGCTCGAATCGCTGCAATGAAATTCTGCAAATGCTCGACTTGGCCACTTGCCTTGGCCACTTTAGTCCCCTCGTCAACTTTCTTGTCGTTCTTATCAAAAACTACGTAGGTACCATTCTCTTGAACTTCCATCGATCCTTCGTCGCCGTAGAAGCTACAGAAGAAACCAGGTGAGTGCTTGTTGCACGATAGCGAATGCCAAGTAATCTGCTTGCCCCCATCGAACTCGAAGCATACCGAGTGTGTGTCTGGGGTTTCTTGATCGTCTTTGTACCAATAGCGACCACCCGAACTGACTGCTCGTTTAGGATAATCGACTTTGATCCCCCAACGGCAGATGTCCAATCCGTGTACACCGTTGTTTGCCAATTCACCGCCGCCCCAATGCCAGAACCAGTGCCAGTTGTAAGGCAAGTAGTTATCACGAAACGGCTTGCGAGGCGCTGGACCTTGCCACAGATCGTAATCGATGCCATCGGGCACTTTGGCTTCCGCTCCGATACCGATTGAGGCTCGCAGGCTGTTGTAGTAGCAGCGAGACAAATGGACGTTACCAATCGCACCGCTGTGCAACTTTTCCATCGCTTCCTGCATTCCCGTCGAGCTTCTTCGCTGTGTACCCATCTGCACACACCGTCCAAACTTTTTTGCAGCTTCGACCATCCACTCGCCTTCCTGTGGATTGTGGCTGCACGGTTTTTCGACATACACATGCTTACCCGCTTTGCAGGCCATAATGGTCGCCGGACCATGCCAGTGATTCGGGGCCGCGCAGACCAATGCATCGACGGTTGAGTCTTCCAATATCTTTCGAAAGTCGCCCACAATTTGGGCCTCTTTGCCAGTCTTCTCAGTTAATAGTTTGCCAACGTTTGACGCTCGTTTTTGATCGACGTCACAAAGATACTTTACATTGACGCGATCGAAGCCAGCAAAATCCATCGTCAGCGATTGACCGCGGCTAAGCCCCATAACACCAATTGTGATCGGCTTCGATTGCTCTTGTGCACCTACAACGCGGATTTGCGAAGCGGCGGAAACTGCGAGACCAGCGGCAAGTAAATTTCGACGATGAACCATGGGTGGGAGCTCCCGTAGGAAGGAAGATGTGGAGGGCGTTTGACCCATAGCCAGCGGCGACGGGAACGGAGTGCAGTTCGAATCACGAGCGAGTCGTCACCGTAGGATCTGTACTTAGCGCAACCCGAACTCGCACGATGCTATTACATTATAACGTAGTGGTTGCGGCTCGTTTCAATTGCCAACGAATAACTGCTGGATAAGTTACTCGCGGTTAAGTTATTTCGGACCGCGGGCGTCCTCGCCGGCGAGGACGCCCAATGTCACTCACTTTGTAGCGGAACCGGCGCGAGCCGTCCGGTGAATGCCTTGATTTGATTGAAAAGCCGGGCGGCTCGCGCCGACACCGCTACAAAACAAACACAAAGTGAGTGACATTGGGCGAGGACGCCCGCGTTCCTAAAACATGGATGCTTTTGTGCAGAGATTAGCAACAAATGCGGACAATGCTGTTAAGTCAACAGTCTCCGCTGGCTATGGATCAAACGCAGACCTTACTCTCGAAGCAACGACAAAATTGTTTGAGCGTAAATGCGGTGTCCAAAATCATTCGGATGGTTAACGCCGTTTCCAGTCTGGTCCCAGTCCTGTTTCAGCTCAAGAAACCCAGTCCAAATCGACGTTAAATCGGCCAATGCAATCCCCGGCCCACACAGCGATTCAAGCGCATCTCGATACTCAGGAAAGACTTCGTGCTTCAGCCGAATCCAGTCTCGATTCCCGAGCATCGAAGCGACCAAAATGAATTCACAATCTGGGATCTGTTTGCGGAGCGCATCGAATGTTTGCTTCGTCAGCGACTTGTAATCCGCCGCCGACCGGCCAGCCGAGTCGTTCATTCCAAACGCCAGAATGACTAACTGCGGTTTCTCCGCAACTACAGCGTCGACTTGAGTGAGACCCCATGCCGTGTCCTTGCCACCCACCGACAGGTTCTTCATCGTAACTTCACAACCAAAATGCTTTGACAAACCCAGCCGAACGAGCTCAGGGTATGCAGGCTGAAAAGGCGAGATGTCGAAGCCACCCGAAGCATTCGCACCGGCTGAGATGCTGTCACCCAACGTTACAATCGAAAGCGGTTCATGCTTGGTCAATCGTGCAACGCTTATCGGTAGCACTTTCGGATCGAATTTAACAACGGGTCTCTTCCAATCATCGGCAGCATGTCGATAGCTAATGCAAGTTTGCATTTCGGCGTACTCTAACTTCTTTCCAAACATGATCTCGCCGTTGCCATCGCGGTGAGTGAGCTCATACGGCTGGGACTTTGCAGGCCGCCGCATATCGGCCGCAGTGAATGAAGCGATTCTCGAACCGGTTGGCAAGATGATCTCGCGTCGGTCAGCCCCCACTTGGTAGTCTTTTCCCGATTCATAATTGACACCACCGCTCGAGTTTTGAACTCGAATGATGTCCCGAATCGGAAACAGAACTTTCGCGCTGGCTTCACCAGTCTTACCATTTTTTATGAACAAAACCGACTCACCTTCAACCACTTCATTCTCCCAAAATGGTTGCAGCAGCTCAGGTTTGTAACTCCATGTGCGCTCGGCCGAGGAAGCAGCAACGTCTTGGGCTGAAGCATCTTCGAAAAGTACCAACGCTTGGAACACAGCCAAGCAGGCGAAACATACCGAGAGTCTTTTCATCACAAGCGTCCAGATCGAGCCGCGATTCAAAATCGAAAACTCGCATTATCAATCAAAACAATTTGCGATGGAAGCGTCTAATGCGCCAACCAAAAAAAGAAAACGAGGCACACTCAGGGGCCAGAATGTGCCTCGCTCAAGGTTGAAACTTTATGTTGCCAAACAAATCGGGCTTCGGTAAGCGTACGTGGATCTTCAAAGATATCATCGCTCCATCTTTTCGTGCACTATTTCGCGAGGGCCTCCAAGCAAGCGAGTGCACATTCCGCACACCGCTTTTAACCTCGCATTCAACCAGTCCTCTGCTCGCGAGCCATGCATCGAACTTTGACAGGTTTTAAGTGAGTCGTTGACATCAAGTTGACATCTTCTCTCGCGACCGCTTGCGCTCGAATCCAATAACGCCGAATGCTAAGCTCAGATAGTTTTGGTAGCCTAAGTCGACTCTTCCACCGGGCGCCCAAAAACAGTTCGTAGTGCGCTGTCGAGCACACTTGCGTCTAAGTTGCGCGTTAGCGTTTCTTCGCGAGTAGTACTTCTCGTTTGCCGCCAATCGGTCCAGGCATTCGAATAACTTCAAATCCGACACCGCCAAGATCACGGCGCACCGAGCCCT
>JANNNN010001214.1:0-1351 GCA_031398555.1 Planctomycetia bacterium
GCAATGATTTGAACAATCTGCTTACAGTTAATGCGAATCATTAGTTAATCCTCATGTGAATGAAACGAAAAAGGCCCACAGCGAACAGACGCTATGGGCCAAGTTGAAAGAGCCTCGCCGGTCGGTTGACTAGCGAGGCTGGTTAGTGATGTTGTGGCGTTACTTGCGCCGTGGTGTCGTTCGGATATCGCCGCCGTAGAACGCTGTCGCGCACAAGACAGCGGCGATAAACAAGAACAGTTCGAATGAACCGGCCAACCAACCAATCAATCCCGCGAACGCCAATGCGCCGTGGATTGATGCGTTGTTGAGCTTTACGCGAGCATTCATGCTCTAATTTCTCCATGTTGATTGTCGAGCCACACTTCGAGCCAAGCGACCTCAGCGTCTAGGGCCTGGCGGCGTGTAGCGAAGGGGCCAAGCGTGGGGCCAGCGACTGGGGATAGATCCGCAGTCCACCGGCCCTCAGCGGTCGGCTCGACGTGCGACGCTCGGCGGATTTCAGTTCTGCCGAGCGCATGCAAGTCAAGCGACTCGTTATAGATCGCGGAGCAAACTCCGCTGGGTGAGATGTACAGCTTCATGCTGCAAGCTCAGCTTCGGATCAGGCGACGACGTGGACGATCGACCATCAGGCCGTCGAGCACGCTTTGAACACCTGACAATTGCGTAGCGACTTGCTGCCGAATCGACTGGTCGTTGCGAAGCGTGTGGGGATGGACCCCACTCACAACACCTCTAGCCCGTTCGACCAAATCGTCGAGCTCCGAACTCGACGAGACGTTCAAGCGACGGAAACGTTCGAAAAACTCAGTTAGGTTTTCGATTGCAGAGTCGCGGAAGACCTTAGGCTTGCCGTCGTCGCTGCCACTCAGTCGTTCGCTCAAGTGAGATACCAGCGCCGACAACTCTTCGACGAAGCTCTGCTCAGCCAACTGTACCGCCTCTTCAAACTGAGTGCGAATTCGGCTGCACTCTTGTTCGTAGATCTCTGGCTGAAGCCGACGCAGGTAATCCGGCGGCTCAACGTTGGGAAAATCCCACGAAACTTCGAACAAGCCAAGGAAGCTCGCCGGATAGTCACTTTCGCAGTAAAGGCTACCCAGACGCTCACGAGCTTGATCCTTGATCTCGTCATAGGCGTTTTGCAGATGGCTGACCGCAACTCCAAGCTGCATTTTAAAAACATCCATCTGGCCGTGCAGTTGCTCAAGATCCGCCTGACGGACCAAGCGGATACCGGGCTCCGGAAACGGAAGGCTGCAACCCTTCCAATAGTCGGTAATTTGCCGTCGCATCTGATTTACAGCCAACATCGCCGGATGGCTGGTGTCGATCAGCTTTTTGCCAG
>JANNNN010001222.1:0-2690 GCA_031398555.1 Planctomycetia bacterium
CGGTTATTCCTTTGAAATCACTTTACACCCGCTCCTTTTGGGTGGGTAAATATATCGAAACTGTAAAGTCAAGTTATTTGCTGTGTTCCAAGTGCACTTTCGTTGCAAAACGCTGGATAAATCGGCACATTCCCGATAGGCCTAATGGTTGACATTGTTACTGAGCGCCAGTATTATGGGAATCGTTACAACTGAAACAAAATTGTTGCGATTTTCTAAAAATTGCTTGAAGCTGAGTGCTAAATTTAGGTTAGTTGTCTTATTTTCTACATTGAAAGTGGGTGGTTCATGAAACTGAAACGTTCGGCATTTACATTGGTTGAGCTGTTGGTGGTTATTGCCATCATCGGTATCCTCGTGGGATTGCTTTTACCGGCAGTCCAAGCGGCCCGCGAAGCGGCGCGGCGCATGTCGTGCAGCAATAATTTGAAGCAATTAGGGCTGGCTGTCCACAACTATGAAAGTGCGTACAAGGCAATGCCTTGCTTGGCATCTTCACAACGCTTCATTACAGCGACCGCAACAACGGGCAGTGCACCAGGCGTGACACCTATCACCTCTTCAAATGATTGGCGCGGTTATACTCCACACGCTGTTTTGCTTCCGTATATCGAGCAGACGCCTCTTTATAACCAAATCAACATTGGTCAAGCTCACTACGACAATTTGGTTGTTGGGGCTTTTACTCCTGCGGTTAACGTCATTCGCACTAAAGTTAGTGCATTCCTATGTCCTTCTGACAAGAACTATCCAAGCACAACGGAAATTGGTCAAAACAACTACGGCTGGAGCGAAGGCCCCAACGCGGGTTGGAATGTTGGCGTTGGTCAACAAAATGGATTTTGGAAACGTCAGTTTTACGTAAAATTTGGTGATATCACTGATGGACTTTCGAACACCATTATGGCTGGCGAGTTTGTCAAAGGTGATAATGACGGAACCACCTATACTAATATGGGTGATATTGCTGGGGGAGCCGTTCCATTTCCAAGCGGATTCCCTCTCACATTCCCAACCCAAGCAAACTTAGACGCCTACGGTGCTTTGTCATTAGCCGCGTCTTCAGGCCATCGTACGTTCGCCGGTTTCCGCTGGGCCGCACCCGGTTTCTACAATGCAGCGATCAACACTATGGCTGGACCAAACTGGAGGTTTCCGTCGGCAGAAATTTGCGGTGGTTGCGGCCAGGGTGATTCTCAAGGTGTCTTCCCCGCTCGCAGTCGCCACACCGGTGGTGCTCAGCACGTGATGGGGGACGGCTCGGTTCAATTCATATCGGATAGTACTGATTTGAGAACTTACCAAGGGTTGGGAAGTGCTAGTAGCGGAGACAATGCAAGTCTCAACCAGTAGTGCATATTCCGTAAATCATTTTGGCGACATCGCCGATTTGCGTTAAAACTAAATGACCCCGGGCTTCACTTGATGTTCGGGGTCTTACTTTAATTTAAAACTTCGTATCTTGGGGAAAGAAAATGAAATTCGCATTGGGCCTTATTCTTGCCGTGACAGCGTTCCAATTCACCGGTTGTGTTGGAGCCAGTACCGAAAACTCTATAAAGGTTGTTGATGATGCACCTAAGGGTGCTGAGGGACTCAAAAAATTCCTAACAGATTTGTCCGTTAGTGGCACTCCAGTGGGCAGTGGCGGAATGGTGATGCAGAGCTTCGTTGATCAAATGGGGGCCACGGAAGCCGACAAAGCCAAAGCTCTTCAGCCTCATGTTGACAATATGATGTCGCTAAATGACCCAGCGAAAGTTAAGGCAAAAGCAAAAGAAATGCTTGCTATTCTAAACAAGTAAATCGTGCGTTTGCGATTCCGGTTCGCTTTACAATGCTTGCTGTAAGCCAGCCGAGGTAGCTTCTGCCTCGGCTTTTTTGTTATGGGGTAGGAATTTTGGCACAGCCCAGCAAACAGGTTGGACCTCGTACAATCGTTGCACAATCGTCTACTGCGAAATCCTCGAATCCGCTACTTCGCAAAGCGCTGATGTATAGCGTGCTAATTGGTCTTATGATTTTCTTTCTGCTGATCAATGGACCAGCCCGAATTACTCTGTCGATGGCCAATTCTGCCATAAATTCAGGCGAACTTGAATCGGCCGCTTGGTGGCTAAAATGCACGCAGTTTTTTAGCCCCTCCGATCCGCAAGCAGATCTTCTCCGTGCTAGAGTGGCGCGAAAACAGGGGAACCTTACGCTTATGGGGACTCACCTCAAGGCGTCTCTCCGCAAGGGCTTTGACGCAAAAGTCTTAGAACGAGAACAGACGCTCGCGCAAATAAGTGTCGGCCAGCTCAACCCCGAAATTGAGCAAATGCTCTCAAGTTGGATCTTAGAGCCCAATGCCGATCTAGCAGATATTCTAGATGCGTATTCCAATGGTTTAACGATCACTTCTCGGTTTGAAGACGCCAACGCGATCCTGGATTTATGGGAAGACAAATTGCCCGCTGATCCCACCCCGAATTATCGTCGCGGAAGAATCGAAGAGCACTTGGCGCACTTTTCACTCGCGTCCGTCCAGTATCGAAAAGCCATCGAAAAGGGCAAGGACAACATCAAAGCCAAGTACAGTTTGGCTAGATTGCTCAATCTTGAGCGCCAGCCGGAAGAAGCGCTTTCATTCTACCAAGCCTGCGACGTCGGAATTTCCGCACCAGCTGCCAAAATTGGGATGGCGCAGT
>JANNNN010001242.1:0-4384 GCA_031398555.1 Planctomycetia bacterium
TCAAGTTGACCAAGCAAGGCTTGGCTTCGCGCGATTCGCTCGTTATTTCCGAATTGCGAACGCGGATGATACCGACAGCAATCGCGATGGCTGGCGGATATGCTCATTCCATCGACGACATCGTAGACATCCATGCTCAAACGATACGCATTGCTTCGGAAAGTTGGTTCATCCGGAATTTGCGTGCGTGACGATCGGTTTTGTGTACCCTCGGGCAAACTGGAACAGTCTTTGCAGAAAACCTCCAGATAGATTGAGGTCGCAAAAGCCCGCTTGGAGGGGCAGAGAATACCCTGACCCCTCATGTCTAGGGCATGAAAGCGTGCATCTTGCGTCCGTTGAAGCTATATTGGGGATTTGGCCATTAGATATCTTGATCCACGGGAGCCCATCCAATCCCACTTCAATCGCACACTCCCAAAATAGATTTGATGGATCAATTGCTGCTCAAGGATCGGGCTCTTGCGGCAACCGCTGAAGGCATTACGATCGCGGATGCGCTGGCGAAAGACAGGCCTCTGATCTATGTCAATGAAGGCTTCGAAAGATTGACCGGGTACAGTATTGCCGAGACGCTTGGTTCAAACTGCCGATTCCTCCAAGGTAAAGAGACAAGCCGCCGGACGAGATAAGCGAGGCTATCGCTCAAGAGCGCTACTGCGAGGTTGAGCTAATCAACTATCGTAAAGATGGAACGCCGTTTTGGAATAGGCTTTCGATCACGCCCATATGCGATAGCACTGGTAGAACAACTCACTTTATCGGAGTCCAGTCCGACGTAACGTTGCGTCGATTGGCCGAACAAAAACTTCAGGATGCAGTTGCGAGCTTGAAGCATGCGAATAGAAGGATGCAAAGTGACTTGCGTGCTGCTGCGGCTATTCAGCGAGCATTGCTGCCAGCTAATGTCCCACATTTTGACCACACTGAAATCGGATGGACCCTCTTATCGTGCGATGAATTGGCCGGTGATATCCTTGACATATTGACAATCGATGATCGCCGAATCGCATTCTATTTACTTGATGTCTGCGGTCACGGGGTCACCGCAGCATTATTATCAACCACCCTTAATCGCTGGCTCTCCAGGATGCCACCGCACCTAAAGATGAGCCCTTTAGCAGTTGTCGAACACCTAAATGACGCATTTCAAATGGGTGAGGTATCGTCACAGTTTTTTACCTGCTGCTATGCCGTATTGGATCTGAACGAACAAACATTGAGCTTTGTGTCTGCGGGACATCCTCCGCCAATACTCGTCCGAGCAGATGCCGTGAGTGAAATCAGCGTATCAGGTTTCCCTGTTGGAGTCGTGCCGCAACCCGAATATGAATTGCAAGTAGTCCAACTTTTGCCCGGCGATCGATTCTATCTCTACAGTGACGGGGCAGTCGAACAGGTGACAACAAGCGGTGAAATGTTTGGCGCGAATAGGTTGATGCGCGAACTACTTGAAAATCGAACGGCGTCTTTGCAGAGCAGCATTGAGATAAGTCTAGGCGCCGTGCTGAATAGTGCTTTGAACGGCAAAGGGTCAGACGATATTTCAATGCTTGGCGTTGAGCTAGTCGAGTAGGTGATTGGGAGCGGCGTTTGACTAAAAGCCAACAACTATACCGAACAGACAATCGCGGCTGCTAGTCAAACGCCAAGTGTTTGCGTGCTCGATCTACCAGGAGTCAATTTAGGTAAATCACTAAGAAGTGAGTGCTCAACCACTTGAGTCAGTCTGATCTACAGTCTTCTGTTTCATTATCTCGACGCGATCCGAGCGGTCACGATCTTCTTGAGAGCAGATCAAAATGGCACCGGTCAGGGAACAAGCAGTAGCAATGCAGCCCAAAAGGAAGATAAGGATTGTCATTATCTGGTATTTCGATTCATTAAAAGCAAGTTACCAAAAGAGAGGATCGAAGGGACCCAGATGCCGACAAAGATCCCTTCTTCGCGGTAACCACTGAACCATAGGGGATACAGAGAACAGAAATGAAATTCCCGCCGCTGCGATGAAAAACCACACACCACCACTAATTTTGCCCATTATCTTATTTCAAAAAGAGTTTTGATCTTCATTACACGAGTTTCGAGTCAAGAAGGCGGTTGCTCAGTAGCCATTAAACTTTTGGGCTAACCGAAGTGCAATAGCACCATGTCATCCGGCAGATCCCGACACTAGCGCGTTTCGGCTGATGGTCGCAAACCTAATTTTTAACTTGTATAATGTACTTATCAACAAATATTTGTTTACGGCTATCCGTAATTCGCCTGCCATCAACGCGATTTAAGATTGAAATTGCTTAAGTGATTCGTTGAACGCACTCAGCGACGTGTACCGCCGTCAACCGGAACGGGTTGCAACCGAATCGCCCTATCCATACGGTAAAGAGTAGCTTGTGTCAAACATCCAACTGTCGCGCTTACGACGGCATAAATCCAAGGCAAGTTGCTGTAGGTAGTGGCGTCTTTTGGATTGTAGGCGACAAGTAAAAACATTAATGTTGCCAAAAATTCGGTTAGCGAAACGCCAATTGTGGCCAAATAGAAAGCTTCTTAGTTCATTATAATGCACCTAACTTAGTGGAGTAAATGGAAACGGGTGAACTGTTGTAACCGGAGTAACTGTGAGTTCTGTTTGGTGTCGCGACCGGATCAAGCCCTTGAAGACGAGTAGTACTTTTCGCGACATCGGAACAAACGCTCGACCATCCATTACGCGGTAGTCGTTACGACGAATTGTCTCTCCAATTTCTCGATAGAGGTCCGCCGCAATTCGTATCGCACGCTTGGACCGTTCGGGAAGGTATTGCAAACCTGCGATTCCAATCGCGTAATGCTGATCTGCCAGTGCAAGCAACCGCTTGACAGCTACTGGAAGATTCTCATTGGTTGGTAAGCCCTCTTCCAGCGGGACCGCGTCGAGCCAACACTTAGGCAGATAGCAACGCCCAGACTGCTGATCTTCTTTTACGTCTCTGGCGATATTCGTCATTTGCATCGCCATGCCGAGTGAATCGGCATAGCTGAGAGCTTGGACGTGGGACGCACCGAGTAGAAAGCACATCATCTGTCCGACCGACCCTGCCGCGCGATGACAATACAAAAGCAGGTCTTCTTGGGATTGAATCGGGCGATGACACACGTCCATTTCCATGCCCGCAAGCAGATCGAGCGGATGTTCTTTTGGGATGGAGTAGCGACGTACCAAGTCTGCTAACCATGCCGATGCCGAGTGAATGGTCTCCTGGTTGTCATAGATGCGATCGACATCTACCCGAAGTCGTAGAAGACGTTGCTCGGCAAGCACTCGTGACGGCGCGTCGTCAACGGCATTATCGCACCAACGACACCAAGCGTACAGCTTCTTAACATCAGCTCGAACATTCCTCGGTAACAGACTCGCGGCGAGTGAGAACGATTGACTGTAGTGGCGGATCACATCACTCTCGTTATGTGGAATCGAATCGAATGAGTCATGCATGAACCATCACTCCATAGTCTTGCGCTATCAAGTTGCAGGTTGCCTTGGCGGAGTTGATCACGCCGGGAACTCCAGCTCCCGGATGCGTTCCCGCTCCCGCGATGTACAAACCGGGAATGCCATCGCTGCGATTATGAGGTCGGAAGTAGGCGCTTTGCGTCAACTTTGGTGCAACTGAAAAGGCTGAGCCTTGATAGGCGTTCAGCTCCGTCTTGAATTGCTGAGGTGTGAAGTGGCGCCGAGTCACAATCGATTCTCGAAGTCCAGGCAAATGCGTTTCAAGCGACGCTAGAATTGCATCACCGTAAGCCGAAGCAATCGACGCCCAATCGAGATCCGCTTGCGCCAGGTTAGGGACGGGGCTTAAAACGTAAAACGCTTCTCCGCCATCGGGTGCTAGGGATCGGTCAGTGACCGTCGGTGCATGCAAATAAAGGCTGAAGTCATCTGGTAGCGTATCGCCAGCGAAGATGTCTTTCAATAATCCCTTGAAACGTGGTCCGAAGAGGATTGTGTGATGAGCTAGGTTCTCATAGCGACGACTCGTACCAAAATACATTACGAACAACGACATCGACCATTCGGCCCGTTCTAGTTTTCGTTGAGCGTGAGCTGCGGTCGGAATGCCTTTGTACAGTCTCGAGTAAGTGTGATGGATATCAGCATTGGAGACGACGACATCGAACCGCTCTTTGCAGCGTTGCTTAGTTGTGACCAAATGCGACAGTCCATTCGGGTTTATCGCTGTGTCGCTGGTCGATAGCTCGACGTGTTCAACGGGCGAGTCAAGTCGCAGTTCGCCGCCGATGTCTGTGAACAGTCGAACCAATCCGTTCACCAGTGCTCCCGTGCCACCTTTTGGAAAAAACACTCCCCACTTTCGTTCGATCCAGTGAATGAGCGTAT
>JANNNN010000136.1:0-9199 GCA_031398555.1 Planctomycetia bacterium
CGAATCAGCTTCAAAGGCTCTCCGATCTGGGAGTTCTTACTGCCCGCCGGGAAGGGAACAGTATGCACTACAGAATCGTCAACACATGTATCGCGCCAATCCTCAACCTCGCGCTCTGCCTCACCGAGCCTGAGTGCAGCAAGAATCGCAACGCAGTGAGGTAGCGGACGCCGTCAACGCATTCCACTACCCGAAAATTCAATTCATTTTCCTAAAAGAACCGATCATGACCGCGATCTTAATTTGCATGCTGTTCACTGACCCAGCAGTTGTGCCACAGGACTCTGTGCCGAAAGATGCTGGCCTCTTTGTTCAAGTGTTAGAGTTATTTCATTCGCGAGGCACACCGATGGCATCAGACTCGGCATACGACTTTCAACTTAAAACCACCATCGCGAAAGCGCTTTCGAAAGATTCAAACATAACTCACAGTGAAGTAGAGGATTTCATGTCAGCCGAGGATTTCAAACTGATTGCTAAAGGCGATGACAGAATCGAAAAAAACGATGTTGTTGAGGCTCTGAAAAACTCAAGTCCAGCTAGTCGCATGGACCTGATTGCCAAACTGCGAACTCACGCGGAGTATCTGACGACCACCTTCGACATGATCGATGACCAGCACAGAGTGGGCGCGGAGAAACTTGCAAGTTGGATTGCTTCGCACTACGAGCCAGGGAAAACACTTGACGTGATCGTGGTCTGCACTGGCAACTCACGCCGCAGCATCCTAGGCGCGTCGATGGGAAATTTGGCCGCAGCCTACTATGGAATTCCGAACGTAAGATTCCATTCTGGCGGAACGAACCCAACCGCCTTCAATCCACGCACAATTGCAGCGCTTAAAGACATTGGCTTTGAAATCGAAGGCACTGGCACCGAAGCCTTGCAAGGGGATGCGAAGACCCCGAACCCGATCTATCGAGTCCGCTGGGGAACGAAATTCGAGGCCACTGAATTCTCCAAACACTATTCCGATGATTGCAATCCACAGTCAGGCTTCGCAGCACTGATGGTTTGCACAGAGGCAGACGTTGGCTGTCCATTAGTCAAAGGGGCTGCAATTCGAATTTCGATGCCCTACCTGGATCCGAAAACCTACGACGATAGCCTCTTCGAGTCGGCGAAGTACGCCGAACGCCGGGACGACATCGGTCGCATGATGCTTTCCGTCATGTGTCCGCTGCAGTCTAAAATTGCAGTTCGCCAATAACTGCTTATCGGCGACGCTTTTTAGCACTACGAGACTTCGATTTTTTAGATGTGAATTTTGCTTTCAGTGTCCCGTTCTTGGGCTTGCGGCTTGGCGCGTCAGCGCGTTTCGCTGCTTTGCCACCAGTGCGGACTGGGGCGGTTGATTCGCCACGCGACGTGTGATTGGCTACAACGCTCAGCAACAAGGCGCGACGGGCTAAATCCACTTCCTCGACCCGTACGGTCAACTCATCGCCCAGTCGGAAACGATTGCCGCTGCGGAAACCTTCGATGTAATGTCCGTGTTTTTCGAAGCGATATTTATCTTTAGGCAAGCTCTTGATGGTCACAAAGCCCTCGGCAGGGAACTTGGTGCCACGCACATAAAAACCTTCAGGAGTCACACCGCTAATGACGCCGGGCATCGACTGGCCGATCTGTTTGTTCAAGAAGTGAAGGATCTTGATCTTGATCACTTCGCGTTCAGCCCACTCGGCGTTTTGTTCTTTGTCCGAACAATGATGCCCAAGCGTAATCAACACCGGCAGCGGATCACCAGCAGGTTTTACATTGCGGACCAAGCGGTCAACGGTGCGATGGACTTGCAGATCCGGGTAGCGACGAATGGGGCTGGTGAAGTGACAATAGTGGTCGAACTGCAGCGCGTAGTGCTGTTCGAATTCGGGCTGATAGACCGCTTTGCTCATCGACTTCAGAATCGCATAGTTCACCGCAAACTCGGTCGCTTTACCTTTTACGGACTCGACTACTTTTTGAATCTCAAAGCGATCTTCGAGATCTTTGACGCGGATGCCTAGGTCTTGCACAAAGTCAGATAGCTTGCGAATCTTGCGACGTTCGGGTGCAGCGTGCGCGCGGCGGAGGAAGGGAATCTCTAAATCGTCCAGCCACATGGCGACCGCTTGATTGGCGGCCAACATGAACTCTTCGATCATCTGATGACTCTCGGTGTTCTCGACCAGTCGAGCGCCTTTGACTTTGCCGGCCTTATCCAGATCGATTTTCACTTCCGGCAGATGCAACTCGATCGCGCCAGCGGCTTTGCGATTACCGCGCAGAACCATCGCCAGCTCGTGCATGTCGCCGAGCAAATTCCAAATTTCAGGCGGCAGGCGATCGCGCCAGCCTTCGCGGTCTGCAAGGAACTGATCGACTTGTTCGTAGTTTAGTCGTTTGTCGTTATGAATGGCCGAGTTGAAGACTTCTTGATGGACGACAGTTCCACGGGACGTCATTTCCATCAAAACGGTTTTGGTCAATCGAATTTTATCAGGTTGCAAGCTGGCCAAGTGGTTGCTGATCAGTTCCGGCAACATGGGGATCACGCGGTCAGGCAAGTAGACGCTGGTCGCGCGCTTACGTGCTTCGGCATCGAGGGGCGTTCCGATCGGGACGAAATGCGAAACATCAGCGATATGGACTAGTAATTCCCAATGACCTTTTTCGTTCTTGCTAAGCGAGACGGCATCATCAAAGTCGCGAGCGTCGTAGGGATCGATCGTTAGCGTGACCACTTTTGTCAGGTCGCGTCGGTCGGGTCCGATTTCACCTTCCACAAAGGCGTCAGCCAATTCGCGAGCTTGATCGATGACCTCGGCGGAAAATTCTTCGGCCAAACCATATTGCCGCATCACGGCGAGTGTATCGACGGCTGGGTTCTTGCTGGAACCGAGCACTTCCATAATGACAGCTTCACCCTGCGTATCACCTTCAGGGTAACGTACAATTTCAACAACGACTTTATCGCCTGCTTGAACTGGCAAGCCGCGAACGTCGCCGACTTCGACTGGACCTCCGATGGAAACACCATCGAGCCACACGACGGATTGACCTTCATGTTCACCGTAGGTGCCTGCGAACTGTCGTCGGGCTCGTTCGAGAACTTCTAGGACTTCGCCTTCGGTACCTGATCCGCGCCGACTCGGTCGCACGCGAATCTGCACCATGTCGCCGTCCATCGCTGAGCTGGTTTGGCCGGCTGGAATAAAGATGTCTTCAGTCGTTGCCAAGCGGCCTGCAGCGACTGGCCTCACGAATCCGAAGCCCGCCGCGGCTTGACGGAAGGTGCCGCGGGTTAGTTTAGGATCACCCGAAACTTGTTCGGGCGTGACAACAAGATGGTTGCCGCCGTAAGCCAACTGGCCCGTAAGTACGAGACTCTTTACCGCTTTGCGAACGTCAGCATACTGGTCAGGAGGAAGTCGCAGAGCTTGGTGAATGCCCTTGACTTTAGTGGGCTGATACTGCGGATGGTAAATGAAGTCGAGAATTTGTTGGGTCAGTTGTTGCTGACCGTCGTTGTCTGTCACTGGAAAAATATGCCGTGCTGAAGAAGTTACGAAATGCCATACAAGAAAGTCGGCACACCCTATAGACGGGGGTGGAGGCAGAAGGTTCACGCAACCTGATTCCACCGGTGTCTTGCGTACAAGTTAAGTTTGACAGTCAAACTCGTGCCAGAATAGGCTTTAGGCTAAGGAATCGACAGTTTTTATTGCTTTTTCGTCGAAATATGTACTCGTTGCGGGCAAACGGATGCGACTTACGCTGTGTTGCTGCAAAATCAAACGCCGCAAGGTGTTGACTGAGTGCTGATTTACGGAATAGCGTCAGTGAGCGAACCTGTTAGGATAACGCCGGTCATTAATTGGGTCGGGGACTAAGCTGGCGAAAAGCAGATGACAAGGCATCACCGTAAACGACCCTCCGCGTCGGCTTGCCAAATCGTGCCCGCCGTTACATCGAGTGCCGTCAACCAGCGGCCACCATAACAAAAAGTATCGATGCACATTAGGTAGCCTACGTCAAAGATCTCGCCCCCGCGATCGTGAGTATGGCCCACCACGGCTCGCTTGCCGTTTTGATGTGGCCCAGGAATGACTTCAGTTAACTTCTGCCAACGCAGCGAATGCACACTTTGCTGGTCCAACGGTAAATTCGGATCGTAATTTGCATGGACGAAGAAATTCGAATCAGTTTCGTAAAAATCCTTCATCGAACGAAAGAATTCATGGTGTGTTTCCGGAATGACCGACATGTCGCCATAGAATCCGTACGAATCGAGTGTGTCCACTCCCCCGTGCTGCAACCAACGATAAGGCGGTTGTTTTCCTCGAACCACCTCCAGCATCATCTCTTCATGGTTACCCATCAGTGGTATGAGACGGCATTGCTTGCTAAGTTCAATGAGTTGATCGACGACCCCACGGCTGTCAGGACCACGATCTACGTAATCACCGAGCGTAACTATGGTATCATCAGGTGTGGGCGCAATGGTGCTGAGAAGTGTTTTCAGCGCGGCGGCACATCCATGTATGTCACCAACCGCAATCGTTCGTCCAGTCATCTTCACCAGCTACTTTCGCACAATTCCACCACGCCTAAGTCGGTTCAATTATAACCGCAGTTCGATTTTTACGCTTTGCGAGTCTATGAAGTTGATGAATCAAAGTTCCGAAGTGCTGTCAAACACTGAAGATGTTGTTACGAAAGCAAAAAAAGCTGCCATCGATGCCCAACGCAAGTGGTGGAATTCGGCCAGCAGAGAACGGTTTCGCGCCATTTTCGCAATTGCGGCTGAATTGGCACAGCACAGCGATGAACTAATTGCGGCGGTGCGGAGATCCGCAACTCGCGCAGAAATCTTGACTTCCGAAGTCTTCCCGCTGGCTGATGCTTGCAAATACGCAGCCAAGCACGGGCCGCGGATTCTGGCGCCTTATTCACATTCGACACTATTGGGTTCATGGTGGATGGGGCGAATCAGCGTTTCGGTTCGGCCTGAACCGTGGGGGCTAGTATTGATTTTGGCGCCGGGAAATTATCCGCTGTTTCTGGCTGGAGTGCAGATGATTCAAGCGGTCGCGGCGGGCAACGCCGTATTGGTGAAACCTTCACCAGGCTGTGAGCAAGTGACGATGCTGTTGCGAGATTGTATGTCCGCAGCAGGCATACCGAAGGAACTTGTTCAGGTTCTGCCCAGCGACGTTGCCGCAGGAGAAGCGGCCATTCGACTAGGAGTCGACAAAGTCGTGCTCACTGGATCGGCGGGAACAGGTCGCAAGGTGCTTCACCTGCTGGCCGACGAGTTGATCCCGTCCGCTATGGAGCTGAGCGGATGCGACGCCGCGTTTATCTTGCCACAAGCCGATTTGAAACGGGCGGCTAAGTCGATCGCATTTGCGCTCAAGATGAATGGCGGTGCAACATGCATTGCCCCCCGACGGATATTCGTAACTGCAGCCAACAAAGCAGCGCTGTGCGATTTGCTGAATGATGAACTAACCGGCGCCGCCCCAGTCGCGTTGCGTCCATCGATTCTCGCTCAAACTAAGGAGCTGATTTCAGAGGCGGTGACAGGCGGTGCGAGGCGCTTGAATGAAGCTCAGTCTGAATCTCAACCTGAATTCACCGAGCACTTTTCACCAACTGTCCTAGTCGATGTGCAGCCGAAAATGCGAGTCGCTCAAGCGGACGTGTTCGCGCCCCTTGCATCAGTGATTCAAGTGGCCGATATGACCGAAGCGGTCCGAATCGATTCAAATTGTCCATACCATTTAGGCGCTTCGGTCTTTGGGCCCGAACCGCATGCATCGCATTGGGCCGAACAGATTCAGGCCGGTTGTGTGACCCTCAACGATACGCTCATACCGACCGCTGATCCGCGCGTTTCATTTGGAGGTCGTGGTCACAGTGGTTGGGGTGTGACGCGCGGACCCGAAGGCTTGTTAGAAATGACTCGACTGAAAGTGATCTGCGAACGTCGTGGTCGCTGGATGCCGCACTTCGATCAGAAAGTCGCGAGCAATCAAAAAGTCCTTACGCATCTTCTGAAACTCTTACACGCTCGCACATTATCCGAGCGTCTCCGCAACGGCTGGTCCTTCATTCGCAGCCAGATCCGATAGGGCATTGTCCACGGGAGACCGAGGCCACCGCTGAATCTTCTCAAACCCAACCGTCGACCTCACTGTACTTGTGAACGTCCAACCGCCCATCCGAGTAGCTCGCCAGGAGCCTCGTTCTCCCATGTACTGCAAATAGAAACGGACGAGAAAAGGGCTCCACTCTAGATAATTGGATATTGACATCCTGTTTTGCGTCAGGTAGGGTGGATATAGGTTTGAAAGCCCTTTTTTTAACTCCCTAAGCGGCCTTAGTAAACGGACTGTGGGTGTGACAATGAAACTCGCTGTTTGTCTTCAATGTGTATTGGCTTGTCTTTGTGTGTTGCCGCAGGTTACCCGGGCTCAGTTTGATTTTGAGAAACCACCGATCAACTATGGCGAAGTGGCTGCACATGATCGGGTTGCCGCTTTGGCCACCGCGATCGAAAAAGGTGAGGTTCAGTTCAACTACGATGCGAATCACGGTTGGTTACCCGATGTGCTGAAGCACTTGCAAGTCTCTGAGCAGTCCCAAGTTCTGGTGTTTTCAAAAACTTCGCTCCAGCTCCACAAGATCAGTCCCCGAACGCCACGAGCTCTTTACTTCAACGACGACGTTTATGTTGGCTGGTGTCAGCAAGGTGACGTCGTTGAGCTAGCTGCGACAGACCCTGAGCTCGGTGCCGTGTTTTATACGATGGACCAAGAACGCGGTGCTCCACCGCGCATCGTTCGCGACCGTGGTCAATGCCTGACTTGCCATGCTACGTCGCGGACGCAAGGTATCCCAGGATATCTCATTCGCAGCGTCTATCCCGATCTCAATGGTCGGCCGCGCACCGGTTCGAGGACTTATGTGACCGACCATTCGAGCCCCTTTGAACAGCGCTGGGGAGGTTGGTATGTCACCGGATCGCATGGACAGATGCGCCATTTAGGCAATGTCCGTTCGAATGATCGACTAGATCCAGAGCTGATGGACGTTGACGCAGGCGCGAATCAGCAAACGCTGGACAAACTGATAAACACTGACCCATATTTAACCGAGCACAGTGATCTCGTTGCCCTGCTGGTGCTTGAGCATCAATCGCAAATGCATAACCTGATAGCTCGGGCGAGTATGGAAGCGCGGACCGCTGACTACTATGATCGCGGTATCAACGAAGCTTTAGGCCGACCTATCGAAGCGGTCAGTGAATCGACAACACGTCGCATCCATTCGGCGTCCGAGGCGCTCGTTCGCTACATGCTATTCGCCGATGAAGTGGAGTTAACTAATCCCATATCTGGTACGTCTAAATTCGCCGAGCAATTTGTTGCGTCCGCGAAGTGTGACCAGCAAGGTCGCAGCCTGCGTGAGCTAGATCTAAAACAACGTTTGCTCAAGTATCCGTGCAGTTACCTGATCTACAGCGAGGCCTTTGACCGCATGCCACAGCCCGTAACGCAGTACGTCCAGCGTCGCATTACCGAAGTACTTACGGCTCCGAAAGCACCTGAAGGCTATGATCGTTTGACGGACACACAGCGTGCTGGAATAGCCGAGATTCTACGTGATACTAAGCCAGGTTTTTTGTTGTAGCTGGTTTCGTAAGAAACCCGACGAATCAGCCCACCACCTTTACAACGTCCGGTTTCTGACGAAACCAGCTACGACATACTTAAATAGAATGCAGGCGGGAAGCTTACGCCAATTAGAACTCCAGCGACAGGGCACTCAGGCGTTTGGCGCTCTCGGCCATTAGAGCATCTTCGGCGGCTTCGTCTTCGGCGATGTACGTTACGGAGAATCGCAAGAACGCGCCGGCGTCGTCCCAAGGAACAGTAACGATCGATTTTTCAGTGATTAGATACTGGCTAGCTTGCTCGGCATTCTCGAACTTGACTCCGCCTACGACACCCTTTGGAGCTGGCGTGTACAAGAAGTAAGTTCCGCCTGGCATTGAACACTGAAAACCGCAGCTCTTGAGCATCGCGACCAGCTTCTCCAACCGACGTCGGTACTTGGCGCGAATCTGCTGCGGGATAGAAGGTTCGTCGAGCGCCGTAGCAGCGGCCTGTTGGATCGCAGCGAACTGACCGGAGTCGCTATTGTCTTTCACATCAGCGAGGGCTTGAACGAGCGTTGCGTTGCCGCAGACCCAGCCAATACGCCAGCCGATCATATCAAAACCTTTGCTCATCGAATGGACCTCGACACCGACATCGCGAGCACCGGGCACCGACAGAAAACTGAGTGGTTCGCTTTCAAAGCTCAGCATGATGTGGGCTGCATCTTGAACGACAACGAACTCATGACGCTGTGCAAGTTCGATAACTCGCTTGTAAAAATCTTGTGTCGCAACTTTACCAGTTGGGCTGTTCGGGTAATTCAATACGACTAGCTTAGTCCGCTTCCAAATATCCGGCGAAATGGAATCGAAGTCCGGATAGAAGTTGTTGGCGGCCAACAGCGGCAAGCGATGGACGTCGCCGCCGTAATACTTCGTATGCGTACCAGCGACGGGATAACCCGGGACAGTCATCATGGTGATGTCACCGGGATTGATGAAGCAGGCGGGGAGCATGGCTAGCGCGGTCTTGCTGCCGATGCAGTGGTTGATTTCGCGGACTGGATCGAGCTGGACTTTAAAATTGCGATCCATGAAACGCGCGACGGCTTCTTTGTAGGCAGCGATTCCGTTGTCGGCGTAACCGCGATTTTCGACACGATTGATCTCGGCCGCCATCCGCTCGCGGACTTTCAATCCTGCCATGCTGTCATTTTCGCCGATACCAAAGTCGACCAGAGCTCTGTCTGGATAGTCCGCTAGCGCTTTGCGCTTCGCCCGTTTGATCTTCTCAAACTTGTAGATTTCGGTCCCTTTGCCGTAGTTGGAACCGCCGATACGTTGGGCGAACAATTGCTGAAAATATGGCTCGGAGGTAGCACCGGTGGACATGGCAAACCGTTAGACTAATCTGGACTTAGGGGCTTAAATACAACGCATAGCCCGTCAAAACTATCCGACAGTCGCCGAAACAGCAACCTCCTCACAACAGAAACACGCAATGAGTTCAGCGTATCGTGGCGGCAACAGTCGGTTATTGGCCAAAAGCCT
>JANNNN010001280.1:0-3555 GCA_031398555.1 Planctomycetia bacterium
AAGCTTGACCCTTGGGGAACACATTCTCGAATCGGAGAAGTGGGTGGTTAGTGTAAATGAAGAACTATTTTTTGACGCTAAGCTAATCTTGGAGTCACATGAGTGGAAAGCGGACAGCGGGGTGTTTGGAAAAAGGGTGCCGCTTAGTGAGCAAAAGAAATCAATTCCTCAACTTGAAGCACAGTTCGTCCGAAAATCAGACAACGACAACAGCGATCAGGTGGAGGTGTGTCGCAAATTTGTACGACTTAAGAAGTCGGGATCAACCTATAGTGCGACGGGTGACCTCAGGACTCCAACATTGGCAGGAGAATACGTCTTCCGTGTTGTGTTAATCGCGAGATCCTCTAACGGCGGTAAACGGGAGTACGTCGCTTTCACTCGCTATATTTGTGTGCGCTGAGCTATTCGATTTTGTACCGCCTTAGTATGCTACAATCTGTAATTGTGAAGTTCAATCAAATAGTCTTTAGCTAACTTCCCGAATCGCACTTCGGCATAACTTTTAAAAATATCTAACCATCTATCGACCGATCCCTTCCATTCCATTTCAACTCTGGGAAGGGTAAGAGCTATGAAGGTCGAAATGTGGGCGCTTGATCGCATCAAGCCTTACGAGAAGAATCCACGGATCAATGACAAGGCCGTGGATGCCGTTGCCAAGTCGATTCAGACGTATGGCATGCGTCAGCCAATTGTGGTCGACGCCGAGAGTGTCATCATCGTTGGCCATACTCGTTGGAAGGCCGCAAAGAAACTTGGTTTGGCGGAAGTACCGGTGCACGTCGCGATAGACATGGAACCTGAAGCCGTCCGCGCCTGCTGTGCTAGAACGAACTGGTGAGTCGCCGAGTCCAATGAAGCCACGACAGGGGAACATGAGGTGACAGTCAAGTTCAAACCCAAAGGAACAGTAACAAAATTTGGCTATCGTCGCATCAGATGTAAAGACCGAAGGCTACGGTTCGAGCATGTGCTCGTGTGGGGGGCTCACTTTGGGCCTGTTCCGGATGACTACGAGATTCACCACATCAACGGTGACAAGCTAGACAACCGTATTGAGAATCTTCGAATACTTACGCGATTGGCGCACAAGCAAACTCATAGCGGCTGTATTCGAGTTGGTGACCGTTGGCTTAAGAGATGCAAACGTTGCCAATGGCTGCGACCGGTGGACACCGAATACTACGAGTACAAAGGACGAAGTGGAGTTATGGGTATATGTAGACGGTGCTTGGTTGACCTAGCGGTCGAGACGAAGCGTCGTCGGAAAATTGCTGCTCGTTCCGGCTAGACAGAAATTTACCGCTACTAATCCGCAACCCTCATTTGCAACATGATGTGCCGGTTTAGCATTGGACCAAGCGCATGGTATCAATTCTTGTGAACAATAAGAAAACGCCCGCACGATTCAATCGTGGGGCGATGGAAAGGCGGCGTTCGCTAGACCGATTTTGGTACGAGCACAAATCCGCCGTCACCAGAGATCGCAACCTCTTGGCCGGTTGTCGTGTGAGCTACCAGCACATCGCCGCGTCGAAACACGTGCGTGACTCTGCCAGCCTCAAGTCGTTGGCTGGTTACGGCTCGCAGGTAATAAACCATGCCACGACGTAGGGCGTACGCTCATTGCTAGGAAGCTTAATCCGCACTAGTGTAACTGCGCTCGCTGGAATTTGCTTTCGGCGAACAATCTAGGCCGCGTGTTGGCCGGCAAGTCAGCGGTTGTGTTCGCGGGATTTGGGACGTTTATGTTTGCATTCGACCGACCACTTCGAGATCCCTTCCAAGCCAAACTGTGAAAAATAAAGGGATGGTCGAGACCTGGGCTGCAGCAAGGCAGCTGGAGTCCAAGAATTGAACGAACTTCGGGCAAATATTTTGGAAAAACGATAGTGTTTGGCCCGCTTGCCAACTCGCTCCGGTGGGGCACACCGGAGCGGCGAATGGGCGCAGTTTACCGGCGGGCGAAGGGTATTATTTTCACTGCACGTAATGCTCGAAGCCCGGGCTGACATAGGTCGTCGATCCGTCCTGTGAAGAAATGCAACCCGGGGTTTCGATATCACGGTCGCCAAGTGATATTAGTTTGGTAACTGAATCAATTGCTAATATTCGACAAACCGCCGGGAACTCAAAATTCCAAGTTGTTATTTGCAATTTGGATCGTCTAGTAAGGCCGACTTTGCTGGGCGGTTTTGACAGCGTCGACGTGCAGATAGATCTGCCGGTGGTAAACGAGCTCGACGAACGAGGTTGGATCAACAAGCTGTGGCATTCAAAGAAAGGGCTACCGAAGGGCGGTCGCACCTTTGACAAATCTAGCGTTCACGCATTGCTCACCAACCCAATCTACTGTGGCAAGATCAAGCACAAGACCGATCTCTACCAAGGCCTGCATCAGGCGCTCGTCGATCCAGACATCTTCGATCGTGTCCAAACACAACTTCGGGAGAACGATTCCAACCGTGGTATTCGAATGCCCAGTAAGCATGGCGGATTGTTGAAGGGGCTCATTCGCTGCCCAAACTGTAATGTGGCGATGGTTCACAACATGACCAAACGCAACTCAATCGTCTATCGCTACTACACCTGTGTCCGCGCCATCAAACGCGGCCGACAAGCTTGCAAGCATCCGTCGCTCCCAGCAGGTGAGATCGAAGCTGCTGTCGTGGACCAAGTACGATCCATTTCGCAAGATACCCAGCTACGTGACGAGATCAAAAACGTTCGCAACCCACGCTTCTTCCCAACTCCAACGTGAAAGGCGAAGTTCCCGTTAAAGTGATTTCTTGCGTTTCGTCAGATCTTGATCATAGGTCTCTGAATGCCGCACGAATCACCAAAACCTAGGACTGTTCGGCGCACCGATGTGCCCAACCGGAGCGAGTTAGGTTTGTCTGAAAACTGACAAAGGTCGGTTCGTCCTTACGCACTTTCAGAACCATTCCCAAGCCGTTGAATGCTGTCAGATTGACTTCGGTTCTGCCTACTGTGAGCTGTGGTCGGTGGTTAACTTAGCTCTCATTTTTCGTCGTCGGCTTCGATCGTCCAACCGGTGCTTAACCGGATGCTGGTACCCTGGCATCAGCGACTGAGTGGCGAAAGGGCGTGCTGTTAGCGATCATTCGTCAAGGCCATAGGCGCGAAGACGCTCGCGCAGCGTACCTCGGTTAATTCCCAAGAGTTCCGCAGCCTTTGCGCGGTTGCCTCCGGATTCTTCTATGGCAAACTGCAATAAAGCCGGCTCGGCGGCGGCAAGAAATTGCGAGTGCAACGCCAAGCAATCGGGTGCCACTCCCATCTGTTGCTGTGCCCATTTACGAACAACTTCATCCAATGAGTACTGACGCTGTATGTCAGCTTTATGGTGGTTAATTTCTGGGAAATCACACAGTTGCAATGGCCGTCCGCGAGCTACGACCGCGGCATGATCTATGGCGTTTTTCAGTTCACGCACGTTTCCATGCCAGGGGCGAGAAGCAAGGGATTCGATGAGTGTCATACTCATTCTGTCTGCACCAGGGTAGCCTTGCCTGCGTAGGAAATGCTCAC
>JANNNN010000002.1:0-4291 GCA_031398555.1 Planctomycetia bacterium
CACAATGAGCCTCACACCGTCCAAGCTCAAATTCTCGACGAAGCGTTGATCGGAACGCGACTACTTCGCGGTAGCCGAGTCCAAGCTGATTGGGTTCGTGACGGGACATTCCTAGTACAACAGCTTCGTCCGTAAGCTCATTGCAACATTCCATTACGCCGCGGATACGTGGACGACTAATGGCAAGAGCCTTGAGATGATGCCGTCGCGAGTGTCACCACGGAAACACGTATATCAAAGTACTGCATTTTTAACTTATGATTAGGAGTGACCAAAGGTGTCACGCGGTCGGGTATTCTCATAAGCTAGCAGTCTGCTGGGACTGCCTTTGCGGAATGAACTGTAATGAACTCGGTCGGGACGATCCATCTTGATAAACGCGACTGTAACATGGCTTGCAAGCCTGTGCGATGACAATTTGCTGGCAGAGAAATGGCTGTTGAGTGAGGATCTGCGAATTGCCCAGCAATGGAAAGACCGTCTAAACCTAGCTGGCTACTCAACAATCAATCTCCATTCAAAAACGGTTCGTTCGCTGGCGGTTTCGCTTGTCGGCAACTTACTCGCAACCAAGAAGCTCACTTTCGTCGGCGGATCAGCGACACGCATGATCGTGCACGGGTTAGTCAGTGAATTGATCGAGGCCGGTAAACTCGACTATTTCAGTCATGTTCAAAGCATCGATGGTCTGGCTGACTTGATGACGAAGTCGATTCGCGATCTGCGTTTAGCGGAACTGAATTCCGGATCGTTAAAACTGAAATCCTTTGAGTCACCAGCCAAGGCGCGGGATGTCAAGCGAATCTTCGAAGCGTACCGCAGCCGACTCGATGGCAACCGCTTAGCCGATTATGCAAGCTGCATCCAACTGGCGAGAAGTGGCATCTTGGAAGGTTCCATCGAACTGCCTAGCGACTTGTTAGTTCTACTGCCCGAGGAACTCAAACTTACCGTCGCTGAAGTAGGTTTGCTCGCAGCAATCGACAAGCGATCAATACTTTGCCGCCCAACTCAGTTGGAAAAATTTTCGGACGATGTATCTCGGCGAAGAATTAAGTCTCACGTGACGCGAGGCGAAGCCAAATTCAGTTACTTCTCTGGCCATGGTGAAGTCAACGAGGTTCGCGGTGTGCTGCAACGAATCCTGTCACAACAACATGCTGGTCCAGTGAGTTTCGATGACGTGGAGATACTTCATACGGATTACCATCAGTATGTGCCGCTGCTCATGGAAATGCTTTCGACTTGGTTATCCCGGTCGACCTCAGTCGTTAGCGGTGCAGACAATGCAGCGTTGCCAGCAGTGGATGAGCTGCCGATCACCTTCTCAGAGGGTATAGCCTGCGTTTACTCACGCCCGGGGAGAGCGCTACGGGGCTGGTTGCGCTGGGCGCGTTACGACTTTGTCGAATCAAAGCTTGTACAACTGCTGCGAGAAGGTCTATTGGCTCGTCCCGACTCTGCAGCGGAGATCGGTTACGCTCGACTAGCAAGCACGCTGAGACGCATTCCGATTGGTTTTAAATTGGAACGGTATCTGCCGAAGATCGCGGAAGCGATTGCATATGCCCGTCAAAGCCAGGCCGAGTACAAGGAGAAAGGTGAGCGTGAGTTGCCGGACTCGCAAGCTGGAAGCTTACGCCACGACGAACCAGAGCGAGACTTTGGTCTCCCTGCTTTGGAAACCATCCAGGCAATGCTAAAACCGCTGGTTAGCCTGGCTCCCCAAGCGGATGATAGTGCGGCGGTCGTGTTGCAGAAGGCGCAGCAGTTCTTACACAAGTGCGCTCGCGCCGACAACAAGCTCGATCGATATGCCCGTGGAAAATTGCTTGACGATATCGCTGGTATGTTAAGTACGCTTGAACTGACGGCAGATCCAGATTTGGACGTGTGGCAGTGGCTTGAACAGTTGCCATTGGAAAGCCGAATCCTAGCCAGCGGTCCTCAACCAGGCTGCATGCATGTGGCATCACTTGAACATGGTGGTCACAGCGGTCGTCGGCAGATCTTCGTTGTGGGGCTGGACGATGGTCGTTATCCGAAGCGGGCTGTGATCGATCCGATCCTGCTGGACGCGGAACGACATCGCATATCACCGTCCCTGCAATCATCAGTGGACTCAGCCCAGCATCAGCAGCAGGCACTTAACCGCGCTCTGTTCCGTGTATTGGATGATTCGAACGCGAGTGTTCATTTCTCTTACTCATCAAGAAACTTGGCCGAAGATCGACCGAGCTTTCCCAGTTCATCGATGCTAGAGCTCTACCGAATGACATCGGGCAATGACGATGCGCACATGGATGATCTTCTTAACCACCTTGGACTCGCCGGTTCGTTTGTCAGCGAGAATCCGGACGATCATCTGGACGGCAGTGATGTTGCTTTAGCTGGGTTGCTGTTGCAAGCAGATCAATCTGAACGTCAGCAGTGGATAGAAACTGAATTTAAACATATCGAGCGTTGTCGAGTCGCAGCGGAATTGCAAGCCGCACCGCAATTGTGCGAATACGATGGCTGGGTTCCAGAAGCTGGAGTCGAATTGGACCCAACCGCTGGCGAGCGGCGAACTTCGCCCAGTCGTTTAGAGACGTTTGGCGCCTGTCCACGTCGATATTTCTTTAAATATGGACTCGGGGTCTATCCACCCGACGAATGGAACGTTGATCAGGAAAAATGGCTCGATGCACTCCAGTTCGGTAATCTTGTTCACGAACTGTTCGAGGACTTTCTTCGCGGACATACTCAGAGCGAGCTGCTTCCGAACTGGGAGCGAGATTTAAAACCGTTACGCGACATGCTGTTCGCCAAGATCGAGCGGCTGAAGTCGGACATTCCGATTCCTAATGAAGATGCATTCCAGCGGCAATGCGACGTGCTGGAGGATGTCTGCGATATTTTCCTACGCAAAGAACAAGAGTATTGCGAAGCTTTCAGCGCACTCCCATGGGTCTTGGAAGCGTCCATCGGATTGAATGATGAACCGCAAACAGAACTGGATAGCAGCCAGCCGATTGCGCTCGCACTCAGCGATGGACGGGTGATTCAAATTGGAGGCCGTATCGATCGAGTCGACAGGCTTTTAGTGAATGGAAGTGAGCGTTATGCGATTTGGGATTACAAATCGGGTTCTGATTTTGGCTTCAGCCAAGACGATCCTTTTCAAAGTGGTCGCAAGCTGCAGCCGTTCTTGTACGTCGGCATGCTCCGGCACCGCATTGCAGCGACGGGTGGTAAGCCAGACGCCGTAGCCTCCTTTGGCTATTTCTTTCCAACTCCGAGAACCGAGGGGCGCAAACTTCAGTGGACCAGTGGCGAACTCAAACGCGGTGACGAAGTCCTCAGACAGATTTGCGACTTAATCAAGAGTGGCGTATTTGTTGCCACCACCGACCCCTCCGATTGCAAGATCTGTGATTATCAATCGGTTTGCAGGGATCCGGTATTCGTTGCCGCTGAATCGCTACAAAAGGCCATCGAGCCCTGCAACAAAAAAATCTTGAAGCCCTGGATACAGCTCCGTGGACTCGACCAGCAAACGGAGGCGACACGATGAAGAAAGCCACGACTCATAGCTTCGATCAAACGCAAGTCGCCGAAAGCAAGGATGCCGAGACACGGCTCCGCATCTGCAACGAGCTCGACAAGAACTTCATGGTGGAAGCTGCTGCCGGAACTGGAAAAACAACCAGCATTGTCAATCGCATGGTTAGTCTAGTTGCACAAGGCAACTGTCAAATCGAACGACTGGCCGCAGTTACTTTTACTCGAAAAGCGGCTGCTGAGCTACGCGAACGATTTCAGTCGGAATTGCGCCGACGCGCGGCTAAGCATGCTACGGAAACAACTGATGAACGAGCGGTCCGAGATCGCTTGCTTTACGCCAGTGACAACAGCAGTCGTGCTTTTGTTGGTACGATTCATAGCTTCTGCGCTTCGCTGCTTTGGGAACGTCCAATTGAATTTGGTGTCGATCCGGCCTTTCGCGAGCTCGACGAGAAAGAAGATCTGCAACTTCGCGAACAGGCTTGGCTGGAAAACATCAGCGACCTGATAGCCAGTGGCGATCCACTGCTTGATAAACTTGATGAATTAGGACTCGATCGCCGTCTTATCAAGCAGAGATTCAACAGCTTTATCGAGCATCGCGACGTCAACCACTGGCCACACACTATTGACTCACTCCCCCAACGCGCCGGTACGCTTGAGAGCGCCGTCACGCCACACTCTCCTGGCTCCCCTCGCCCCGGTACTCCGGGGAGAGGGGTCGGGGGTGAGGGGAATGAACTTT
>JANNNN010000013.1:0-1193 GCA_031398555.1 Planctomycetia bacterium
AGTATGGTGTCAACGTGACTCCGCTAAAGCATGAAGTTGCTCAGATAACGTTCTAAAATTACCGATGTTGCGAGGGATTGAGCCACCATTGGAAAATGACCTTACTCGCAACTTCGGTGGATTTTTTTGTTCTGTCTTTGCTGGTAACGATAGGACGAGTAGCCCTGTGAACCACACTTTGGACACGCGCGGAAACGAGAAAAGTGCGTCAGCTGTAACGTGTAAGATAATCGAGTTACTCGGACGAATGATCTTACTCGTAAACTTCAGTTTGTTTGTCGGGTTACTAGTCATCGCGACGAATGAAAGAACTAGTATAGCGAACTTAAGTAGCTATTGCGATCGAAAATTCGTTAAACTGACCTTCAATGAAGTCGGGTTGCAATCCGATGCTGTGCATGCACTTATGGCTACACGTCAGCCAGGTGTTTTCCACTCTGCGAGTATGAGAGGAACTACTAAATGCATTTGAAAGTACTATTTGTGACAATTGCGCTATCGCTAGTTGTGCTTGGAGTATGTTACTTAAAAACTCCAATCGAACCTGACTTGGATGATTTCCTCAATGAGACAGGTTGGGTAATTACCACGAATACCCATACAGATCGTTCAGAGTTTTTGGGGCATCCTCAGGAATCTACGCTTGTCGCTAAATTCGCGAACCCTTATGTGGCGTACTCTGCGTCTGCAAACTCAAGGGCGGAAGACCTAATTCGAACGCGGGGATTGGCGAGAAAAGCGTTACTTTTAAGTTTAGCAAACAGCGAGGCTCTAACTCATAGGGCAGCTGACATGTTGCGTTTTTTCCCCAATGTGAGCGTCGTCGCAGTACATGAAAGCATCAGCGAGACTGAATTGAGAAAACTTGCCTCGGACCGGAAAGTGCTGGATATTTGGGTCATCTCGCCAGAGCATTTTTTCGAGCTTCGCGCCCGATTCCGTGAAATAGAAAATGAATGGCGTTTCGAGAAGCGTTTATGCGTCCTACCGAAGATTGAAAAGACGCGGTGAAGCTTGATTGTTTTGGGAACGTGAGTACAAGAGATGGCGTAACACGAATTGCGGTTTGTGAGACAGAACGGCAGCCAGCACCCGGCACGCGCGAGTAAAGCCACCATGTCAAAAACGGCCGATCGCGTGCTCGGCGTGCATGGCATTGTTATCTGGCTTTGTCTCCGAATTGCCAAGTGTAC
>JANNNN010000148.1:0-3943 GCA_031398555.1 Planctomycetia bacterium
TGTTCCTGCAGTGCATCGACCACACTGAGAATAAGAATCCGCTGTTGCTGGATAAAAAAGAAAAGATGATCGAGACAGATCATCCGTGGCATGATCGCTTTGCAAGATTCACCATCCAAGAGGCACAACACGGATTGCTCGAAGACCTCGACGATATGTTACCGGCCCTTCAGTGGCATCATCGGTTGAAAGAAGCCGGCTTGATGATTCGCGGCTATCGGCTGTTTTATCGGGATGGGGTTCCTAGAAAACGGTTGCCACCCAAGCACCTGTATACTGGCGACAAAGAAGTTACAAAGCCCGAGGTGGAGGCTACTGCGCTGGAGACTACAGAGGAATCTAGTTTGCATGAACTGCCAGCAAACGTAGAAATCGATTGCGACGTGGAGGATGCAGCGGAAACTAGCAGCGAACGAATCGCTGAACTGCCGACAAGGTCACGGCGTTTTGGAGTTGGAAAAGAAATTGGCTATGCGGTTTATGTACATCGCCACTATGAAGACTTGCTTGGTGTGACCGTGGAATGGGCGAAACGACATTTGCCGGAGCACTATGAATACACAGTAGTCAAACTCAACCAACGCAACGATTCCGTTTCGTTTATTTACTGTCCCGCTTTCGACGCCGAACATGAACCTGCTATCGCTGCTATCATCGTTGTAAGTGCGGATGGTACAGCCCAGCGACGAACAACGCCAAGTGATCCTTACATCTATCATCACAAGTGGCTATTTGTTGCTGACGAATATCAGGGCTTTGACGTCGAGCTGAGCAAGGCTCGGTCACAGCAGTGGATTGCTCTCGGAAACGTAGATCGATCCCGCATCGGAAGAAAGAGCTATTGGGAGGAACACATTGTGCCGCGAATTTCCGACGAAAGTTCAGAGCGATGGGTACGAAGCGCCGAAGCCCGAAAGGAACTGAAACTCTCGACATGTGACTTGGCACACATGCGCGACGCAGGCAAGATCGAAGCGAAGAAAGTTGGGAACGCTTATCTCTATAAACTTCCAGCAGGCGGTCAGGCAGGCAAGGAAAACGCGGCTGAATGAAGTTTGCCTGCTCTACTTTTGGGTATCACCACAGAACGTTTCACAAATGTCAAATTTTCCGAAGTATGGGTTTCCCGCGTCGTTTGTACATTCCTATTCGCAACGCGTTCGGTCAATGAAACAATCTCGCGGGAATGGAATCACAGTACAACTTCATAACGATTCAGCTTTGTAAAATAGACGCCCAACTCTTTAGTTGGATTGCTGGTTGTTTGGGTCCAGTGGTAGGCGTATTGCCGCAGCTGGGATTGATAGTAACGCACGGCATCGGGTAAATCAGATTCGGTGATGTCGTCGGTTTTGTAGTCGACGATGACCCAACCGCCTGGAGAAGTTGCAGTTGCGGGTTCTTCGAAGATGAGGTCGATGACGCCGCGGAGGATGGTGGGGAGACCGTCGGTGGCGATGCGAGTCTCGAAGGGAAGCTCGGCGAAGCAACGCAATGCAGTTTGGGCGCGATTCCAGATCGAGGATTGGGTTACGGATAGGACCGTTGTGAGCAACTCTTCGACGCGCTCGGGGCCTAAGTCGTATTCGCTGGCAAGCGAGATTGCGGAGGATCGTAAGTTGGCTCGCAGGTCGGCTTGCAGGTTGCTTTTCGGGGCGGATTTATTGGACTTGGTGCAGATCTCAAGCAACTCGTGAACGGCTGAGCCCCATTTGTAGCCATAGTCGCCGGTGGTTTCCCAGCGCGGACGACTGACGCCTTTGAGGCCCAACTTCTTGGCGGTGGCGACGGCGTAATTGGGTTGGGCGGCGGTTGCCCATTTAGCAGAAATTTGTTCGCGAGATATTGGAGTGAACTTGGATGTGGGTTTTGTCTTGAGCGCGCGGGATGCCTGTTCTAGTTGTTGATCGGTTGGAATTTCGATTGCGGGAGCTTCGTTCAGATAGGGGTGGAGTCCGCTCCAGTTCGATTTGTCTTTGCCAACACTGACGATCATCGCGCAAGCGGCTCGGGTGGTGGCGACGTACAGTAGTCGATCCGCTTCGGCGTCTAAGTAAAGTTGCTCTTCATCTTGAAACTTCTGCCAGTTATCAGGGGTGGCAACATCTTTGATTGCCCACTTTCCGTTTTCGGCAGTGATCCCCATGTAGCCGACTGCTTCCTGGCCGGAGCGATCGATGTGGCAGAGAACGGGATGCGTGTACTTCATCGACGTATCCGCCAAGAAGACAATCGGAGCTTCTAAGCCTTTGGCCTTGTGCAAGTTCATGACGCGCACAACGTTGGCGTCGGGAGGAAGGGCGGTGCAGCCTTCCGTTTCATCAACTTCGAGAAGTTCTTCGAAAAAGCTAATCAAATCGGAAGCACTGTCGAAGTCAAAACTCTGCTGTCGCAACCATTCGATGGCCTTCAACAAGCCACCAACGGTCACGTTGTCTTCGCTGCCGGCCGCTGCGCTGGCTAACAAGCCTAAGTCCTCGGCGACGCGACTAACGGCTACGGTGAATGGCAAAGCTCGCAGCCAAGTTTGATAACGCTTAAAACGCTCCGTTGCGTCAACGAATCTTAACTTTAACTCTGCGTCCAATTTGTCTGGTACCGGCGCTGTAAATACAAAACGGCCGCCAGCCTGCTTGAATCGATACAACTCGCGATCGCTGAATCCAAACAGTCCGTCGCGGAGAACCGCCAAGAACTGGACTGGATTATGGGGATCGTCAATGGCCCGCAAGCAGTCAATCAACAAGCCCAACTCTTTGATGTCACTGAAAGCATTGCCGCCAGTCACCTCACATGGAATTCCATAGGCTTCCAAAGCGGCGCGAAACACTCCGATCCGTTTCTTACCCCACGGGATGATCAAGAAGTCACGAGCCTCGACTGCATGAGTTCGACCTAGCTCGATCTCTCGATCAGTCCGCGGGACGCTCTTGCCTGAATCGATTGCGTGGCGAATGAATTTCGCAATGGCTTCGGCTTCTTGTTGCGTTGCGTCAGCAACGTTCGCATCGGCGTCGACATTCAGTCTGTGGATGCCAAAGAACTGGGCGTTGGATTTGTTAGTAATTGCGTCTACGCGGCCTTGAACCATGTCCTCTGCGGCGGGCTTGTATTGGTCCGCTTGAGGCAAGAATTTGTTCTTGTAAATTTCGTTGTTCCACTGAAGCAACTCTGTGCGCGAACGAAAATTCTTTACTAGTGCTAGCGATTCACCGCCCGACGCTTTGAAAATCGCTTTGACCCGATTGTAGGTTACGATGTCGCCACGACGGAAACGATAAATGGACTGCTTGGGATCGCCTACTAGGAACAGCGAGCCCGGGTTTGGCTCGCATTTTTGCCATTCCCTCTGATTCACATCAGCGGAGGTCAAATAGAGAATCATTTCCGCTTGAATTGGGTCGGTGTCTTGAAACTCGTCAACCAGCAAATGGGTGTAGCGAGATTGAAAGTATTTACGTAGTTCCGGTTGCGATTTGAGTCCTCTAGCAGTGGTAAGAAGCAGATCATTGAAGTCGAGTCCGCCCGTTGCCAGCTTCAGCCGCTCGTAAACTGCGACCGCGCGCCGCAAGAAGTCAACAACGAATTGATACCGGACGCGGCACCAATACTGCATCGCTGGCTTGGCAACGGTTTCGCGAAAATGATCCCAACGCTGGGTTTCAGATTTGGCAACGGACTTATCGTGCCAATTCTTTTGGGTAGCGCCGTGCGAAGTATTGAATTTGTCAAGCAAATTGAAAAAGTTTCCGAGTCGATTCCAATCCTTGCCACTGGACCGAACGATCGATTCGTAACGGTCCATCAGTTTGTCGGTGCCTCGCGCTCTTGGGAAAAGCGGGAGGAGTTTCCGCATGTCGGCGATATAGGCGAGGGTTTGGTTTTGATAGTTCTTTACTTCGAGTGAAAGTTCATTCCCCTCACCCCCGACCCCTCTCCCCGG
>JANNNN010000058.1:0-2857 GCA_031398555.1 Planctomycetia bacterium
GGCTTGCAACGGCTTGAAGCCAAGTCCGATAAGCATCGCGGCTGAAATGGCGACTGGCGTTCCAAATCCTGCCGCTCCTTCAATAAAGGCTCCGAAGCTGAAGGCGATCAGCAAAACTTGAATGCGACGATCATCTGCCAGCGTTGCAATCGAACGTTTTAAAATCTCGAACTTGCCTGTGGCCACCGAAACGTCATAAGTAAAGATGGCCGACAGAACGATCCAACCGATTGGAAACAGGCCGAAGGCGGCACCGTTGGCAGCCGCTGCGAGGGCGAGAGTTGTGGGCATGCCGTAGATGAGAATCGCAACAAGCAGTGAAACCGCGAGCCCCGCCAGTGCCGCGTAATGGGCTCGCACCTGAAAGAACGCCAGCAACCCGAGTAGGACAAAGATCGGCAATGCCGCTAATAAGGCTGATCCGAAAATACTGCCGCACGGATCATAATGCTGAGTCCATGGTGTCATCGCTTGGGGCTCCGATTATTTTCTGCCAACGGTGAAAGTGGGAGAGGAATGGGCCATAGCTTGGGACCACTGTCCCGAGCGCGTTGGATTTCGCGGGGCAACGGAAGTAGACCACGGTGTTCGCAGTTGGCGGGAGCAGTATATTCTAAAAAGCGGATGTATGGTTTATCTGTGGCCGACGCTGCCAGCCTCGGCAAATCGGATGCTGGCAGCATCCGCCACAGCTGATCCCGCAAACTACACACAACTAAAAAACAAATCAATCGATCATGACGAACTTCAATGGATTCCCCAAAGACACACTTGCTTTTCTCGATGACTTGCAAGCCAACAACAATCGCGAATGGTTCGCGGCAAACAAATCGCGTTATGAACAGAGTTTTCTTGAGCCTTCACTTGAGTTGATTCGACAACTGGAAAAACCCTTGGCGAAGATCGCCCCAATGCTAAAAGTGGAAGCGAAAAAAATGGGTGGGTCGCTCATGAGAATCTACAAAGACACTCGTTTCTCGAACGACAAAACGCCCTATAAGACAAACATTGGTATCCAGTTTCGTCACACGGCAGGTAAAGACGTGCATGCTCCCGGAATCTATTTTCATATTGCAAACGACGAGTGTTTTGTGGGAGCGGGCATCTGGAAGCCGGAAGCTGAACCGCTAAAGCAAATCCGCGAGCACATCCTATTGAACCCGACGCAATACACCAAGGCGGTCACAAACAAAAAATTCAGTTTGCTGTATTCATTGTTCGAAGATCGGCTGAAGAGTGCTCCCCGCGGCTTTGCGAAAGATGATCCCATGATCGATGAGCTGCGCCGTAGAAGTTTTATTGGCGGAGCCAATTTGAAAGCTTCTCAGATTCAGAGCGAGCAGCTTATCGACTTGATTCTTGAACGCGTTCGAGCTGCGAAGCCACTGATGGTGTTTTTGTGCGAAGCCCTCGAAGTCCCGTACTAGTGCGAAATAGATCAGGTAGCTGCTTTCGTAAGAAACCGGATGCAGTAGAAGGGGCTATTGGGTAACAGGGTGGCACGCCCTGAGTACTCGAATGGCGTGGTGAACTACGGACGAGCCACCCGGCCTTGCCTCTCGTGCGACTTGTTCTTAACACAGCACAAAGCAGGTCTACCAGTTTCTCACGAAACAGCTTCGCTGAAGTTTGCGAATCAATTATCTTCGTCCCAGAAATTATGCTCAACGACTTCCTCGTGCTTAGAGAATTTTTCACGCAGTGAATCGGCGACGAGAAAGACGCCGGCGACCATGCCGCCCGCCAAATATCCGGCTGGCACACCTAGTGGCAGCGAACACACCATTTGCAAAATATCCCAGCGTCCGTACCAAATGCTGATACAGGCAACAGTTATTGTTAGAGCAATTGGACCTCCAACTAAAGAGGCGAGTCGTGGGCTATGCCGCCAAAAAAGAGCATTTGGCCGATCGCGACGAATGTGACAAAAACGGTTACTCCGAAAAACACTTCGGGGATCGCATCCAGTGCTTTAAGCAGCCCGAATAATAAGCCGAATGCGAGCGTAATTGCCATCAATGTGAAAAGATCAAAGACCCGCGGAGCACCGTAGGCAGGTTCGCTAAGCAGAGCATGAAATGCCTTCCACGAGTTTTCCCAGGGATCATTGAATTCATTCTGGAAGACCACAATTGGAGGATCTTCGGAGCGCTTTGGGTTTTGCAGAGGCAGGTCGTCATGGGGGTTCATGGGCAACTTTTCAACCCGGCGCGGGGGAATCTTGTCACAACCAAGTCTGAGGGCGTTGGAAGGAACGGTCGACAAGTTTAGACTATTAAACATCAAACTAGCATCCGGCGCGGTTAGAATGTACTGTCAGAGCCCTCCCAAGATTGATCGCGATCGAAAATCTTGCCGCGATTCGCTTAATTCCGTTCCGCAGACCTTCGCTTTTCCTAAATTTCCTTTGTCAGGTACCAATTCAATGTCGGACCCGCAAGAATCGGATGTCGTCCCAGCCCCAACTCCAGAAGCTGCTGCGGCGTTGGAATCCACTTCAACCGAATCCACCGCGGGGGGACCGATAAGCCTGGCAAGAATTCGCGAACTGCGGAAAAGCCAAGAGCAGTCGGCTAAACCGGCTGATCGCCCCCCCCGTCGGGACCGTCACGAAGTGGTTTCCGCCAGTTCGGCACCTGTGGCGGCCTCTGAAGGCGAATCGGCGTCCAGCCCAGGCGACAATACAAGCGCCGCTAATTCGGGCGAGCGTAAGAAACCGCGTGACGATCGTCGCGACAAACGTGGCCCTCGCCGCGATAATACCGCCCAGGAACCGATCAGCTTCGTTTCAAAAGTCGCTGTTCCTTCCATTCGCCAGCCATTGTCCGACGACTTGGAAGCCGAAATTAATGCGGCG
>JANNNN010000073.1:0-4992 GCA_031398555.1 Planctomycetia bacterium
TCTGCGCATCCGGTTTCTGACGAAACCAGTACCTCACTAAATTCCGTGAATGGTGCTTGTGGATGACGTAAAGAAGTCTTTCACAGCGTCGCACTAAGCCCCGAATTTACCCATGCGACCAGCGTTTGAAAGCGCGAGCAACATCAAGTACTGAGCTTCAAACTGTCCGAGCCCACCCGTGATCGCTGTCGTCTCTCCGAAGCTGGTGTGATGATCGGGCCGACAACAATCGGAAACCAACAGTGTCGGAACTGGATGCCAGCTGTGTCCCTTCAAAAACGCTGGTGTTGAGTGGTCACCAGTTACGATCAAAACATCTGGACCGAGAGCCGTAATCGCTGGAATCGCAGCATCGACTTCTTCAGTCCGCTTAACCTTGTCGTCAAAGTTGCCATCTTCCCCGGTACTATCAGTGTACTTAAAGTGAATAAAGAAGAAGTCGTATTCGTCCCAGACTTTCTTTAGAGTCTCCATCTGTTCGTCGAGTGTCGTGGCTTTGCCGACAATCTCCATTCCAACAAGTCGAGCGAGTCCCTTATACATTGGATAAACCGCGATCGCAGCCGCTTTCAAGCCATAAACGTCTTCGAACGATGGCAGATCAGGTCGCGACGCGAAACCTCGCATTGTATGAAAATTCGCTTTCTTTTCATTCTTCAGAATCTGCTTGGCCTGCTTTAAAAACTCCTTAGCCACGTCGGCTGTCTTGCGGCTCGCTTCGTCTTCGGCGACTGGATCAAGCGGCGGAACGCCAGTCGCTTGCGGGTCCGTGTCTTTTACATTGCCCGCCAAGCCTGGACCACGAAAGACGACGACAAAGCGATGCTCCTTCACTGGCTCGACAAAAATCTCAATGCCCGGAATTTTGATTTGACGAAGTGAAATTGCTAGTGGCCCGCTTTCCTCACTGCTGATCCGCCCTGCCCTGCGATCTGAGATGTTGCCCCCTGCGTCGATCGTACAGAAATTGCATCGAATCGCCACATCACCCGGTTGCATAGCGAACCCAATGCCTGTCGCTTCGAGCGCGCCCCGCCCGATCTGATATTTGAGCGGATCGTAGCCAAACAGACCTAGGTGCCCTGGCCCGCTACCCGGTGCAATCCCTGGCTTTACCGGAATACTCAGCCCTTGAACGCCACGTTTGGCCAGTCCATCCAAGTTCGGGGTTTTGGCTGTTTCCAACTCCGTCTTGCCACCCGGCTCCATCGGCAAGCCACCCAAGCCGTCCGCTACCAACATCACAATTTTGGATTTCGTCTTGATATTCAGTTCGCGCGTAAGAACATGCATGTCCATGGATAAAGTCTTTTGTAGTGCGGTTTTGCTTGGATTTTTGATCGTGTGAAGGTTGAATTATCGCCGTGTTCGCATTCACTTCTAGGGGGGACGTTGCAGCGGTTTGCAAACAGTGTCACGTAGCTGGTTTCGTTAGAAACCGGACGAACCCGCGAATGTTTTCCCGCGAGTCCAGTTTCTGACGAAACCAGCTACCAATGCAGAACAGAAGTTAGGGATTCCCATATTCCGAACGAAGCGTCTTAGACTACCATAGAGCCTCTCGCTTTATCGCCTCGCCAATTTCCCCGCCTCATACCTGCCTGCTCGAAGATTCTTATGAAGATGTGCATCCATCGCCGTTTGAAAATCGTTCTGACGTTTCTCACATTCACGCCAGTTGTCGCGATGATGGCCTTTGCTGAAGAGCTCGATCCAAGTCGCTTCGAGAAAACGGTAGTTTGTAGCAATCTGATTCAGCCGATGGAGATGGCTTTAGCGCCCGATGGAAACATCTTTTTGATCGAACTGGCTGGACTAGTGAAAACGATCGATCCAGAAAGTGGCAAAGTTGAAGAGGTCGGCAAACTGAACGTTACTACAACTCAAGAGAACGGCCTGATCGGACTTGCACTTGATCCGAATTTCGAAAAGAACAGTTGGATCTATCTGCAATATTCGCCGCCGGATTTTTCAGGGCAGTACATCAGCCGCTTTGATTTTCGTGACAACAAGGTCGACCTCGCCAGCGAGAAACGGCTGTTCAAATACGAAGAGCAACGACGCGAGTGCTGCCACCATGCGGGCTCGATGGAATTCGGTCCCGACGGCAACTTGTACATTGGTACCGGCGACAACACCAATCCCTTCAATGACTCTGAAGGCTTTGCGCCGATCGATCAGCGTGAAAACCGCGCGCCATGGGACGCCCAACGTTCAGCTGGAAACACGAAGAGCTACAACGGCAAAGTCCTACGCGTTCATCCTGAAGCAGATGGGACCTACTCGATTCCCGATGGCAACTTGTTTCCCAAAGATGGCTCCATTGGTCATCCTGAGATTTATGTCATGGGATGCCGTAACCCATGGCGATTGAACATCGACCAACGGACTGGCTTCTTGTATTGGGGCGACGTCGGTCCTGACGCGGGCTCAGATGGGCCTCGCGGTCCACGCGGTTACGACGAAGTCAATCAAGCTCGCACAGCTGGCAATTATGGTTGGCCGTACTTCATCGGCAACAATCGAGCTTACTCGATGGTTGACTTTACAACCAAGGAAATCAGTGCCCCGCAAGATCCACAGCATCCGGTCAACAACTCCGTTAACAACACAGGCGCGAAAGACTTGCCACCCGCTCGGCCGGCCTTCGTCTACTATCCCGCTGGCGCTTCGGAAGAGTTTCCCGCAGTGGGCAGTGGCGGTCGAACGGCTTGTGCCGGACCGGTTTACTACTTCGACGACAAACTCAAATCCGGAAACAAATTCCCTTCGGAGTACAACAACACATTGTTCGCGTTCGAATGGTCTCGCAACGCAATCTATGCTGTTCACATGGACGCTGAATCGAACTTGAAGTTCGTTGAACGTTTCTTGCCCAATTTCAGTTTCGTTCGGCCCGTCGATTTGCAATTCAATGCGGCTGGATCACTTTTCGTTATTGAATACGGTGAAACTTGGGGCGTGAACAAAGACGCTCAGTTGGTTCGCGTCGACTACGTTCGTGGCAATCGAGCCCCAGTGGCCGTTGCCAAAGCTGAAGGAAACATAGGTCGCGAACCGCTCACGGTTAAACTGTCCGCAGAAGGCTCGTCTGACAAAGATGGTGACAAACTCGAGTATCAATGGAAAGCCATTCGTACCGAAGCGACTCAGCGAACCGAGAGAATCCTTGGAGCGACTGAGACGGTAGAAGCTCTGTTTAACCAACCTGGCTCTTATACCATCGAGCTAGAAGTCAAGGATCCGACTGGCATTCGTAGCGTAATTACATTACCGGTTATGGTCGGCAATGCTCGGCCTCTCATCGCCTTCGTTACTCCCAAGAGCGGCGACTTCTATGACCCAGAGCAACCGATCCAATATGAAGTAGTCGTTCATGATCAAGAAGATGGCACAAGCGACTTTGAAGAAGCCGAGGAAAAGGATCTCACGCCGATCGAATCGACTGCGCCAAATCGAGTTTTCGTCGAAGCCTCTGCTGTCAAAGCCAAAGACAATCAGGCCAACGATCCACCGGGACTAGCTTTGATTCGCAAGAGTGATTGTTTTAACTGTCACGCTGTCAATCGACCGCTGGTCGGACCTATGTTTGTTGACGTTGCCAACAAGTATCGCGATCAGCCCCATCAACTTGACCAATCGGTAACGCGCGTCATTCAGGGATCAACGGGAGTGTGGGGCAAAGTCGCCATGCTGCCTCATTCGCAGCATACTCGCGAGCAAGTCCAGCAAATGGTCGAGTATGTATTTTCAGTCAAAGCCGATTCGAGCAATCCAGGTGCTCGCGGTTTCCGCAACGAACTGGTCATGAAGCAACCCCTGGACACTTTACAGCTTGAAGCCACCTACACTGATTTAGGTCGGGGTGAGATCCCACCACTCTCCGGTTCTTTTTCCGTTGTTCTCCGCAGTCGGCGTATTCAAGCCGAATCGGCCGACGAATACAAAGGGACACCGCCGCTGAACGCCGATCAAGCTCAAGGTAAGCGTTTCATGGGTGCGATTGTGCACGATGGGTTCCTACGTTTTACTCAAATTTCGCTGGCGCAAACAAAGCAGATCGTAATTCGCGCCGCAAGCGCGGGCACTGGTGGCACGGTTGAGGCTCATCGAGGCGCCACCGACGGCCCATTGCTTGGCAGCGTCCCGGTCGAAGTCAATGGCGACTGGCACGCATTCACAGAGAAGATCATCGAACTAAAAGACCCCAGCGGCCACGATGACGTCTATCTGGTTTTCAAAAACGAAAAGAGTTCCGGCGGCTTGATGAATATCGATTCCGTTGAGTTTCGACGCTAAGGCCGTCCTCATTAATCCCGCAGGCTCGCCCTGCGGATCGTTCAGGTGCGGCACTTACGAAAATTGGTTCACGCCGCCGGTTCCACTTCCGGTTGATGGTCATTCGGAAAATAGCAGCTGGACGTTGACCGGCAGTGGAAAAGCGAACTGACTACGATGACAGAGTACGACAGCCCTTGGAAAGAGTTCCAAGATGCTTTCTTGAAACCCTTCGTGGAGTTTTGCTTCTGCGAACTTCACGATGCGGTCGATTGGTCACAGCCGATCGTGACGCTTGACAAAGAGCTTCAGCAGATCGCGCGAACAAGCGAGCTCGGGATGCGGACCGTTGATAAGCTGGTCGAAGTCAAATTGTTGAACGGAGACCCAAAATGGCTGTTGATCCATGTCTAGGTGCAGGCGACCCTTCGAGTCTACGGTATCCACTGTCCTCCTCACCGGTGGTTTGCCATAGGGAATAATGTTTTCGTGCAAGAAGAGGACGATGGTTGTTCATTGAATTTCTCGACAACATTCGGGAAGTTCTTGGGAGTGCCGTTCGATTCTTTGCAGTTATTTATTTTCAATCCGCAGAGTCTTGGAGCGGGAAACAGATTGTTGCGAGCCGTGCTCTTTGCCTAATAGTTTTGCAGAGTCACAAGTATGAGCTCGCGCGTACGAGGTGGTGCGTACAATGGAAATTCCGGTCTCGAG
>JANNNN010000081.1:0-3334 GCA_031398555.1 Planctomycetia bacterium
ATGGATTGACGTTTGCTCTGAACAGTTGAGAGCTGTTAGTAACCTTCCAAACAATTGGGACAGTTACGGTGGATATGCTGCAAACTCACTGTCCCTCACGCATTCGCATAATTTTCTGGTGCAACTCGCAAAGACTGTAGGTGTGCTCCAGCCGAGCATCGCTCTGAATGCATGTGGTTATATTTGCTTTGAGTGGGAAACCGATGAGTGGCTGATAACGGTTGAAATCAATCATCGCGGCATTGCTAGCTACTACTACGAAGAGGGCGATGCCGAAGTAGAAGGCACAGACAGTGGTGAGTATAAGGCCATCATCCAACTTCTCACTCGGCATTAGAACCCATGGAGCCGGTCAGCAAGGAAGAATACATCATCAGGCGAGTTCCTCCTTCGTCTGACAAGATGATCTACAGTAAAGTCAAAGCTAATTCCCCAAACGCACGTAAGCGAGCAACAAGTGCGGCCTTGTATCGGCGACAAGGAGAGTTGGGACTGTCTTGCTCTCGCCTGTCTATTACGTCGCCCATTCAACTCTTGTCGCAAGTGAATCTCCCTTCCCTGGACGGTTGGGAAGTTTGCGTATGGAGAGTTGGCGATCTTCCTGAGGGGCTTTCCGTTATGATAACTCCAAGTGTCCCTCCAGAGCTTGACCGGGGACACTGCGAGATACGTTCACGAGATTTTTCGAAAAGGCTTATATCGAAACTCGCGGACGCAAGCACCATTTTAACTACTGACCAAGTAGCGAACATGAAAGCGGGAGACATCCCTAATCGTGACTAAGCAGCCTACCGTGCCGCAAAAGAAATCGTAACCGATTCAGCTTCCGACGTTCAATTCTGAGTTTCCGCTCACGAGTACGAAGACTTGAAATCCCTATCCAGCAGGTTGATAAAGAAGTTTCAGAACTTTGCTGGGACAATTCCGTCGGGCCCAGGGGCTCCACGGTTAGCGCGAACGGCTTTCCAGGCTTTCAACATATTGTCCCACGCGACAACTCGTTCTATCAAGTTCGTTGTTATTGAGCCTAAGGCTGTCTTCTCCACGGCCGCCACGGTCGATTGGCCTCGCTGAGGTTCCGTAAAGAAGCAGTCCGCCAAAGCTTCATGACTGAAGTCGATGTTGGCTGGTTTCTTTCGCGGGCGACGTGAGGTCATGGATGGTTCTTCCTTATCTATAAAACGTTTAGTCCTTCCCGTTTCCATTGGACTTGGAAGTTCGGTACTACGACCTCTGCTGACTTCTGTGAGCACGATTCAAGTTGCCCTGATCGTCCCGCCTTTCAGCCGAAGATGCCTACTCACGGGTACGCTCACAGCTCTCCCCAAATAAGAGCGTGAGTTGTCCCTGCCCAAGCTCTCCATCTACCTACGCTCCGTTTCCGGTTCGGCTTCGCGTTGTCAAGCACGCTCGCCTGGAGCCGTCGGCCTCAGATGAAGTTTCTGTTCGTAACCTGGCAGGTCTTGGTGAGATGTCTCATGTCGGCCCAGCAACAGGACTATTTCCCCTGAAGAATTCCGAATCCGTGACATCGCAGGCTTCCTCCCCACGGTCGGTCACCCTTCCGCAGTTGCCTTCACCTCGTGTTGTTTTCTTATGAGCTATCCATCTGGTATGATGACTCCCGTTAGAAATACCGGAACTAAACACAGGGGACTAAGTTCTTGTCGAACCGCACCCCATAAACTCACGCCCATGTTGGGCGTACTTGGACACGGAGCCGCCGATCACGTCGTTCCTGAAGTCAATGTTGATTGGCGGCGGCCCAGTCAACGCAATCGTTATCCAACACAACAAAAATGCCCATTGACTTACCTATATTGCAGCATAGTGACGGCGTATCGGCACCAATGGACGGCATTTGCTTAGGGTGCGGTAAATCGTTCGGTAATTCGCTTGGTGATGATCAGGTCTCAATTCAGGGCGGTGCATTCCCAGTGGGCGGAATCTATGGTAAAGCGTTCCTTTCGCTAGTTGTTATTCAAGAACGTGACCGCAGGCAACATATTTTCGAAGAAAGAATCGTGGATCAGCTTATCGGTGGCCAGTTCATGATATTTTGGTGTTCTCTGGAATGCATGCGAAAGGCATTAAACGAATGGGTTGATCGACTGCAAAGTCGGATTTTAAAATAATTGGGATAACAATCGCGTGCACCACAGCGGCGGGTGGTGCTTTCTGGCAATGGTGCGTCAACTCCCGCCGCGAGGTGACGCGTGACGTTCTGCGACTGATACTGTCGTCATGCCACATACATTGGACAACGCAAACGTCGAACGATTGGCACGTCTGGCTGGCGTCCATGACTTCGACGAATGGAAACGCCAATGCGAAGATCAACCCAACCGCATTCACGAACTACTCGATGGTTCGATAGCGGTCGCTTGGTCAAATTGCCTACCTACATGGCTCGCACTTGGACGGGTTCGCGATCTATCTCGCGCCGTTCGCGTACCGAAATACTGGCCCTCATTCGGCAATAATCTTGGACTCGCCTTTGCTGATGTATACCGAGAAGACTTTGGTTTCTTGATCGACGTCTTACGTGAAACGCCGGTCGATTCACATGAATTCCTATGCGCCCTCGACCTGCTTGATTTCATCGTTTCCGATTCCGGCTCATCCGACGCAAACATGGTTGCTCGATTGTCTGCTGTTGATTGTCCGTTGCCGCGCGTGATTCGACTGGAAACTGACAGTGATGAACGTTACGCTGGTATCTCAACCGTCGGCCAGTACCTTAGACGGCGATACATCATCGAAAATGGAGACGACGTCGCAGAACCATGCGGTGAACGGGAGCCGCCGGCGACGCGGGATCTGAAACCATAGTCTTTTGGCGGCGGCCCCGTTACCGCGGTCGTTATCTGGCTACGGATCGTCGATGCAAATCTCGAAGTTGATCGAAACTGAAATCGGCGTTCTTTGGGGCCGCGATTGTGTTTGTCTCGATCACACATCGAAAACAGATGCAGGGACTCTGCTTCTACGCGGCACAATCAATTGCAGAATCGTCCGCAACTACTTGCCGCCGCCTGGCTGGGAAGAGGCCGAAGACCTGCCGTATGAATTGCTATTTCGTAACGTGCTCGGATTTCAGATGCTAGAACTCGACGCATGGGGCACTCAAAATGAAGACTTGAGCGCACTATCAGAATCTTGCTTCGAGGAAGTAGAAAACTCGATGTGGCTTAAACGTCTTCATGATAAACTAGAACGACTCCGGCACCTTCGATTGGCTACGTACGATGATGTATTCGACGTTTTGTGCGAAACGTACACTTGGCAATTCGGAGACAAAGCCAGATAACAATGCCATGCACGCCGAGCACGC
>JANNNN010000101.1:0-4988 GCA_031398555.1 Planctomycetia bacterium
GGTGGATGACAACTACAGTCTGCTCGGCGAGTTCGTTGGAACGGTGACGGTTAGCGAAGGAAAGCAAGAACCGCTGGGATTGCAGATTCGTCCAATCGGCGATAACAAGTTCGACGCGCTCCAGTACTCGGGCGGTCTTCCGGGACAAGAATTGTACAAGCCCGAATTGCTGAAACTTTCTGGCATGCGATCGGGTGACTTTGTAATCCTCTCAGGCGGACCATGGGCGATTTTTGTCGAGAAAGATCATTGCATGCTGGTCAGTCGAGAAGGCAATCGAATTGGCCGCCTCGAGCGTATCGTGCGATCAAGCCCAACACTAGGTGCCGAACCGCCGAAGGATGCAATCGTGCTGTTCGATGGTAAGGGCACAGAGCAGTTCGTTACCGCCAACATGACCGATGATGGATTACTTATGCAAGGGGCTGATATCAAGCCGATGCTCAATGATTTTAACTTGCATGTCGAATTCAAATTGCCTTACCTGCCCTCCAAGGATGACCAAGCCCGCGGTAACAGCGGCATCTATCTACAGAGTCGCTATGAAATGCAGGTCCTTGATTCGTTCGGGCAAGAACCGAAGTTCAACGGTTGTGGAAGTATCTATCGTTACAAGTCACCGGACCTCAACATGTGCTTGCCGCCTCTTCAGTGGCAAACCTATGACATCGTCTTTACGGCTCCTCGCTGGGCGGCTGATGGTAAGAAGATTCGCAATGCAACCGTTACTTCGTGGGTGAACGGCGTTAAAGTTCAAGACAATGTCTCGATGGAAAATAAAACGGGCGCAGGCAAGCCTGAAGAACCAGTGTTGCTGCCTACGAAGATTCAGGACCACAACGATCAGGTTCGATTCCGCAACATTTGGGCCATTGACCGTGGGCTTTCAACGGGCGAGTTCCCTGTGAACGCAAAGGTGCCGACCGAGAAACCAGCCGAGGCTGCAAAGGCTCAAGAACCCTCGGCCGCTAAGGCAGAAACCAAGGCAGAAGAAAAGCAGCCTGAAGAACAACAAGATGCACCGAAAGATGAGTAATTGTTTTTTCCCATTATTGCCACGCTACTTTCGCGGAGCGAAAGGCAACACTGCTACTGCTTCCGTGGAGCTACTGGAAGGTCTGTGTCGCTGGCAGCCTTTGCTTTCGGTTCTCCTTCATTGACCGGAGCGATGGATAGTCCGCCGGAGGCTCTCAGTGAAATGTTATACGTTTTTCCTTCGCGAACTTTGATAGAGACCGCTTCGCCATTGGCGGCGCGGATGCCCATCTCGGCAGCTTTCTTAGGATCGTTGGCGAACTCCCAGAAATCGCCCCATAGTTTCGTTTCAAACTCGCTCATGACACCGCCGCGAGAATAAGCTTGCGGCCGCATACCGACTTCGTCGAGCGTAATACCTTCGGCGGGCAAAGTGTCTTCACTGAAGACACGACGGAACAAACAGAGTGAAGTCCCTCGCTCGATGTCTCCCTTCTCAACGTAACGATCATCGAACTTGATAATCCAGTTATCAATATAGATAAGATCCCCGAGTAACTCCATTTGCTTCGGCTTCGATAAGTGTTCGCCTTGCGGAGAAAGTTCGACGAATTCCAGTTGTGACTTGATCGCTTTGCCATTCTCATTGCGCTCAATGTTAACGACTCGCAACTGTGCCAGTCGTTGGTCGGTTTTTAGTAAGTGCATGGCCGTTTCGAGTTTTTCGATTTGGGCAACTTTGGCGATAACTTCGCGATTCAGTTTCTCAACTTCCGCGTCGGCCAACCGAATCTTTTCGGCTTGCTCCTTGAGGACTCGCTCATTCTTGGTGTACTCGTTGTAGCCGTAGTAGCCACCGTAGCCGAGGATTCCAACGACTCCTGTCAACAGAGCTGTGCGAACGGCGGAGTTGATGGTCTTCACATTTTCCATTACCGAACCCATGCGACGATTCCTTATCTGGTAGCGAGCACTTTTATTTTTTAAGTCGGCCCAGTGGCCGCGAGCAAGCATTTTACACGATTGGTAGCTTGGGACCATTTGTCTCGAGCAAGTTGCATTCTGTTGAATGCAGAAAAAGACAGACGGACGGGACAAATGGTCCCATCCTACGGGACAATCTTGAATCAAATCCCTGTCCTCACGCTACATCTCAGCAAACCGTTACACCGAATTGCCGAAAATGCCGGGGGTGGACTTTGACGATTGCATGCATCCTGCCGGCAGAAGCAAAGCTACCGTTCGCTTGCGTCAGGAATTTCCCAACCATCAACGCTCCGCGGTGGCAAATCCATTTCAGGCCCAACAGCGAGGTACACTTCTGTGGATCCAAAATCTGCGGAATGAATCCGCTTTGCTAACTGATTTGCCCAGGATGCTTTGCAAGGAAACCGATGCCAAATGCTCAACCAAGAACTAATAAACCAACTATCTGATAATCAGCCTGTTCGTCAAACCTCGAATCGAAACGCCACCGATGCGGTTGCCAATCGCGCCGCACTTCAACTGACACATATTCAAGAATTGATCGAGCATGCGGCGGCCGCTTACTCGACGATTCGCCCCGAATTGACCATCGTGATTCCCGTTTATAACGAACCCGAAACGGTTTTGGAGATTGTCCAACGTGTCAACCGATTGCCAATCACTAAGCAAATTATCGTCGTCAACGATGGAAGCACGGACTCGACCTGTGAATCGCTGGATCAGTTGGCTTACTTGGAAGATGTCGAAATCATCGAGCATGATATCAACCTCGGCAAAGGGGCTGCACTGCAAACCGGTTTTCAGCACGCTCGCGGTAAGTATGTAATCGTGCAGGATGCAGACCTCGAGTATGATCCGATCGACATCTTAAAAGTGATCGAACCACTTCGAAACGGCCAATGCGACGTTGTATATGGTTCGCGCTACCTCGAACGCGCCGAACAAGACCCATCGCGTTTGCATCGGTTCGGCAACTGGTTATTAACGTCATTCTCGAATCGCATGACCGGTTTGAAACTGACCGACATGGAAACTTGTTACAAAGCCTTCCGTCGCGAGGTGCTCAACCGGATTCAAGTCGAGCAGACACGATTCGGCTTTGAGCCTGAAATCACGGCCAAACTCGCTCGTCAACAAGTTCGCATTCGAGAAGTCGGCGTCAGCTACAGTTGCCGCAGCTGGAAAGAAGGCAAGAAGATCGGTGTCAAGGATCTCATCAACACGCTCTATTGCATCGTGCGCTACAACTGCTTCAAGAATTGACTTGGTCAGCGACGTGACGAAAACCAAGCCATCGATAAAAGAACTGTTTGATTTTACGCTTTCCGCTGTCCGTGTTACTCTACAGTTTTAAGGTTGGGTGGCACGTCCCTGAGTACTCGAAGGGCGTAGTGCGCATGCCTGAATCACGCCCTTCGAGTACTCAGGAGCGTGCCACCCAAACAACCTCGGCCAATTCAGCTTGAGTTAACTGAAGTACTTGCGAGTTTGCGGGCGATGAGATTCCGGTGGGCAGTTCCAGTGGTCAACAAGAGAGCATCATTCCAGTGGGCGGTTGCTTCAGCGGTTTTTCCGAGTCGATGGAAAGCTTCGGCTACTGCACAGTCCCACCATGGACGCAATCGGCTGCGATCACTTTCAGTTATTTCGATCAAACACTGAAGGCCAATTTCAGGTCCAGCAACATATGCCCACGCAATCGCCAAGTTGAGCCGAATCATGGGGCTTGGACACAGTTGCTCTAGCGTTTGATATAGCTCCACAACGCGGCGCCAGTCAATCGTTTCAAAATTTGAAGCGCGGCAATGCTCCCAAGCAATGGCGGATTCAATGTGGAAGCGAGATAGCACATTAGACTCAGTCGAGCGGGCCATCCACTCCATCGCTTCACGAATCATTGCCCAGTTCCAACGCGATCGGTCTTGCGACTCAAGCAGCACGATCGCACCGCTGGTGTCGACGCGGGCATCAAAGCGAGCGATGTGCATGAGCATTAATGCCAACAGCGCGGCGCTGGAAGCTGAAGCAAGGTGCGAATGATTGAGCAGCATACGGATCAGTCGAATTGCTTCCTCGCAAAGATCCTTGCGGAGAGCGACATCGCCTGATGAAGATGAATATCCTTCACTGAATAACAAGTAGATCGTGGACTGAACGGCTGCTAACCTGCTATCCATTGAATGTGGATCGAGGTTAGCGATCTCGTCACCAGACTTGCGGAGCACCTCTTTGGCTCGCGTAATCCGTTTCTCGGCGTTTGATTTCGTAATTAAGAAAGCAGTTGCAATTTCTTCGGTGCTGAAGCCGCTTACCGTCTTAAGAGCGATCGCCACACTTGAGTCGAGAGGAATACTGGGATGACAGCATAGAAAAAGAAATCGCAGCGACGCATCTTCGACCTCTGCGGCGTCGGCCAGTGCGCGGTCCTGGGCCAGAAAGGCATGCTCCAGTGAATTCTCGGCAGCGATGCGCTGTTCCACTTGCGTGCGGCGAATCGTATCGATGGCCAAGTTGCGAGCAGTGCGATACAACCAAGCCGCCGGATCACTAGGCAGGCCCTTTTGAGCCCACACAATAATAGCTTTCGCCAGCGCGGCTTGCACTACATCTTCGACCAACTCAAGGTTACGAACTCCGAGGGCACGGGTCAGCATCGCTACCAGGCGACCGTACTCGTGCCGAAAACAGTGTTCAACTAGGCTGCCTGAATCGGTGTGCATCAGTTAGTTGTAACCGGCGAACTGCCGAATTTCGATCGCGCCTCCAATTCTTGCAATCGGACATGCTTTCGCAATTTCGACGGCGCCTTCGTAGGTCTCGGCATCTACGACCGAGTATCCGCCGATGACTTCCTTTGCTTCAACGTAGGGACCGTTGGCCACTTCGCCACCGGCTTGCAGCACGCGGCCGGTTGGTAGCAGCGCGTCGCCCCCATCAAGAATCTTTGGACCGAACTGCTGGAACCACTCGCCCCACATCGCCAGAAAACCTTGCATCTCTTCAGGTGATGGTTGTGATTGCGGTTG
>JANNNN010000102.1:0-3435 GCA_031398555.1 Planctomycetia bacterium
GGTGGATGAATTGTGCGGACAGGTTCGCCTACCGAGTGCTTTCTTAGAGGATCCTTAGAACACGTCTGTTAGGAAATGATGTCCTGAATGGTAGCGACGAGCGCTTGGATATTCGTTGTGCCAGTTGCGGTTATAAACCGGAATCTGCATTTCCGGAGTGTAACGATAGTACATGCTATCGCTGCTCTTGTAGGCTTCGTCGCCGCGGAAGTTCTGTGGGTAGAACACGTACGGATAGTGGTAGAAGCGGTTGCAGTCACGGCTGTTTCCGGCGGCACCCCACGAGTAACCGAAAGCCTTCGGCGTGTTCGATGGATACCCCCCGTAACCGGCGGCACCTGGAGCGGCGTTAGCATACGATGGCGGGCAATATGCGTCCGATTCGCCTTGAACGGCGCTTGTCAGTTTGGCTTGTGTTTTCTTAGTTGGTTCTTCACTGTGCACTGAGCCGACCAAATTGGCCAAGCATGCGACAGCGATCATTGCGGAAACGGTTTGTTTGCGGATCATTTTTCTCAATTCCCCTGCGGCATGTGGCGACTAAACTTTGCCTACGGAACTTCGAATCGGCAAACGGCAAAGGTAGAGTTGAAGGAATATCCATCACATCCCGCATTAAGCAAACCGCCAATACACTGCGCAAACTTTGCGGCCACAAAATGAGCCAAGTGACGAGAAATCGAGCCCAGAACTAGAATGCTGGCTTTCGTCTAAATATCGATTCCCTGCCGCTGTATTCGGGGAACAGGGTGGGTAGCTGGTTTCTTAAGTAAGGCAAACGGACAATAAAAACACCAGCGAACCCAGTAGTATTGATATCAATGGCTGTAGCAGCGGCGGAGTCGTCTTGCAACTGTCCAAGAGCTGGCCGCCGTTGCTACAGCCGTTGATTTCAATACTTTGCACGGTCGCACGAGCCCCGTAAACCGCAGCTAGTTTTCTTTTCTACGTTCTGTGATGATACAATTTATGAACGACTTCCAGGGGGGCTTGGGAGTTCAGTCATGGAACGACTCGACACTGGGCTGATTGCTGCCCAATTCCGCAGGTCGACCTCGCATCGAAGTCGTGATGCCAGAGCTGCTGCAGTCGTAGAGCAACTGCTTTCTGAGAACTCGCAAGCGGACACAGTAAATCTCAACGAAAGCACCGGTTTCTCACGAAACCAGCTACATTGACTCCTCCAATATTTACTCCTCCAGGATTTAGTCGTCCAAAATGTTCACGGCTTTGGGGGCACGAATTGAGAATAATTTTTTTCCAGCGAAGGAAATTTTACATGTTGCTCTACCACCACACCGTATTCGCGCAACATGATACCGGTTCGCATCCGGAATGCATTGCGAGGATCGAACGCGTCAATGCAATGCTAGATAAGAGCGGCTGGCTAACGCGTTCCAAGTGTCCTAGCTGGCAACCGGCCTCGCGAGATTCAATCGCAAAAGTTCACACGGCGGCCTACTACGACCAACTAAAATCGTGGTGCGAACAAGCGGCTGGTCATATTGAAGCGGACACTGTCGTCAGTCAAGGGTCATGGGAGGCAGCTACCAAAGCTGCCGGTGCAGCTATCGATGCTGTTGAGCGGGTTGTTAAGGGAGAGGACAAACGAGCCTTCTGTGCCGTTCGGCCACCCGGTCATCATGCGCTCGCCGGTGGGCCAATGGGATTTTGTTTATTCAACAATGTTGCCATCGCCGCTCATGCCGCTCTCGCCGCAGGCCTCCACCGTGTGATGATCATCGATTGGGATGTTCACCACGGAAATGGAACCCAAGATGTTTTTTACGAAGATGGACGCGTTGGCTTTTTCTCAATCCATCGTAGTCCGTTTTATCCAGGCACTGGCAAAGTGACTGAAACTGGAACGCGAGCCGGACTGGGTTGGATTGCAAACGAACCGGTGCCAGCGGACATTCCATTAAAGAGTTTCTCCGAGCGCTTTACACGCGGCATCGAAGCCCTCGCCACCAAAGTGCGACCAGAGCTGATTCTGGTGAGTGCGGGTTTTGACGCTCATCGCTCCGACCCAGTCGGCTCACTCTGTTTGGCAGATCAAGATTTCGGCGATTTAACGCGAATTGTCAAGGCTTTAGCGACAAGTCACTGCGATGGCAAAATCGTCAGTCTGCTTGAAGGAGGCTATCATTTAGAGCATTTGCCTATGTCCGTAAACGCTCATCTAGAAGAGTTGGCAAACAGCTAGAGCGTTGTTAAATGGGTTCTATCTGCGTATACTCAACCGCGCACACATTCTAAAGTTTGCCCCCAACTTTATCCGGAAATTTGCTATGGTCCGCACTTTAACACTCGCTTTGATCCTGCTGAATTGCGGCCTGCCCATCAGCGTCTCGACTGCTCAGCTTTTACGCGGTGGGCCTGCTACACCAGCGGCTCGTGAACCCGCTCGACCTGGATTGCTTGGTGGACTACGGGAGGCGCGCGACGAGCGATTTCGCCGAGAAGAGCAAGCAGCGATCGCGGCCGCACGAGCCGCCGCAGCGCAGCGCAGTGCGGCAGCTAACCCACGAGCGAATGCTAACCTATCCGGGCCGCAGGCAGCCGGTGTGGCGAATAATAAGTTGACACCCAACCAACAACGCAGCTTGGAAGCAGCGAAAGCGGATCTGAATAGTCGGACGAATAACTATCGCGGCCCCAACGGACTGGCAGCGAACCGCGGTCAAGACAACGTGGGAATGGGAAATTCGAAAATCAATGCAAGCAACTCGTTGTCTCAACCCACTCCAGTGACTCCTGCATCCGCCACCGCGTTTGTCCCAGAACCGCGTGGCTATGTTGGTTGGGGGGTGGCGATTCGGTTGCCAAAAGAGGCTCGCAGCATTGTCAACTATCTAATCGACGACGTCGAAGCAGCTACCATTCGTCCAGGCGAGCAGCAGGTGTTGGATACAAAGGGCAGCTACACGGTGCGGTACTCGCGCGGCGTAACGGCTAATGGTCAATCGTTCGGCGAATCGAATTACACAATTACTGAAGGTCGCTATCGTTTTGATTTGACTGCAACGGGTTGGGAGCTCTATCGTGAATCGGACGTCGACGCGAAACTTGCTCCTCCTAATCAGCTGGAACTTGCGGAAACTCAGGCAATGGAGCGTGAATCTTTTGAATCGCCGATTCCCCGGCCCTCTATGCAGTCTGAATTGCAACGAACGTTTGCAACTGAGCCAACTCCAAGAGCCGAGGCGGCTGCTGAAACGCTTCGAAAGCCGCTGGTGAACGAGCCCACCGCTGGTGAGCCCATTGGAAACGAAGAAGTTCTGCCTGCACCCAAGCCTCGCTCGATTCTTGAGTAATCATTCTGGTTTGTATTTAGTTAGGCAAACGGACAATAAAAAAATACCAGCGAACCCACAATCTGGGAATTGCAGCCTAGATGCAAAGGCCTGGAGGTCAAATGGGAGCGCGGGATCT
>JANNNN010000183.1:0-6848 GCA_031398555.1 Planctomycetia bacterium
GCGACTTTTTCGACTGGGTGCTTGCCGCGCCGGAGGGCGTCAAGCTGGTGCGCCGCATCTGGCGATTTGGCAGTTTATACAACTGGCTTGGTGGGGGTTGTGGAGTTACGCTGGCGAGCTGGCCATCGCCAAGATTGCCCAATTGGATAGAACGTGTCAATCGGCCGGTCAGCGAGAAAGAACAGGAGCAGCTTCACAGGGCAATACAGCGTAGTCAGCCTTTCGGAAACTCTGGTTGGGTCGAGTCAACGGCGAGAAAGTACAATCTGGAATCAACGCTGAGAAATCGTGGCCGACCACGCAAACTTCCTCAACCTTCCAAATAGGCTCCTGACCCCTTTTCTCTATCTTGGCTGCTTCAATCGCGCGCGGACCAAAGGAGGCAACAGCTTTACGGGCACGGAACCGTGTGCGAGTACCGCTTCATGGAATCGGCCAAGCTCAAACGTGTCACCCAGTTCGCGTTGAATCTCCTGTCGCAATCGGTAGTGCGCCATGCGACCGACGAAGTAAGTGCTCAACTGCACCGAACTCTGCTTGGCGCGAACGATCTTCAATCGCGCTTCGCCCTCGGATTGGTAAGCATCGTTGACTAAGAAACGCAAAGCCTCGTCATCGGTTATCTCAGTGCAGTGCATCCTGTGATCGAGAATCGCATTGGCAACCGCTCGCAAGTAGAACTTCAACTGATTCAATCTAAGCGCTAACTCACCGCTGCCATATCCTTGATCGAGCATCATCTGCTCGGTGTACACCGCCCAGCCTTCGATGAACACGCCTGACTGCAATACGCGGCGAATCATTGAGGGCGAACGGTTGGAATACTCAAGCTGCACGTAATGGCCCGGATAGGCTTCATGAATAGTCAATATCTGAAGCATGTGGCGATTGTACTCTTCGAGAAAGCTGCGTACTTTCTCTTCTCCCCAAATCGCCGGCGGTGGGCTAACGGCATAGTAACTTGAACCGTTTGGATCGAGCGGCAATGCGGAATCAAGATAAGCCAATGAGTTACCACGACGAAACTCGGGCATCTCGATCACTTGGCAACGATCCGTCTCCGGTAATCGCAAGATGTCCTTTTCACGAATGAACTCTTGAATACTTCGAACAGTCGCGCGGGCGTCCAAAATCAATGCTTCAGGCTTACCATGCTCCTGGCTTACCGCTTCAGTGACCAAGGCGATCGTGGCTCGCCGCCCAGCATCGTCATCCACAGGCAGCGGTTTGCTTGGAAAATATCGACTCCACAACTGCCGAGCCACAACGTACATTTCGCGCTGAACTCGAATGAACTCGGCGTCGGCTTCCTGCAAGACTCGATCTGCATCCCAACCCACATCGAGCACCATTTCCAACTTGCGAGAGAATTTATCTTTTCCGAGTCGCCAGTCGCCACGAGCGTTCGGCAATACAACTTTTTCAAGAAACAACTGATGCTTCTTTAACTCTACCGCGACATCGGCCGCAGCTTTCTTCAGCGAATCGATTTGTGGTGTCTGACCGACGAGTTCAAAGATCCCTTTTTCATAAAAACTGATCGCGCCCTTGTTCTGTAAAATGGCCGTCTCCAAAATCGGTTTAGGCGGATTACTGATCGTCTCTTTCGCAGTAGTAACGATCCGTGGAATTTGTTTCATACGAGCGATCACGTTCTCAATGTTCTTCTCTTTGGGAAGCGTTGATTGAGTCAACAGTGAATAGACGCTATCGTTGATGTAGCTTCCGTAGCTTCGCGGATCTTCCTCAAACGGCCTCGTGTTCTCTGTCATCCAAATCGATCGAGCCAAATCATCGCGGAGAATTGCGTAGTCAACTTTCCCATCCGCGGATAAATCGGCGTCTTCGAACTCCTTCTTAAGTGACGCAAGTCGCCCGCGAGTTTGCGTCAACCATCGCTCTCGAGCTTGCGGTGAAATGTCATCAAGCAAGTGATCGAAACGGTGGTCACCCAGTTGGGTCGCATCCAACGGACGGAGCGCAAAAACCTCTTCAAGGTGGGCTTTGAAGAACTCTTCTAACCTCGCGTCAGCCGCTTGATTCTCTTTTGTCTGAGCGAGGGTTTTGCCCTGAACGACGAGACATAAAAGTGCTGCGAGAAACAGTTTTATTGAATTAGATAGCACTCGGTGCGCTCCCACGGTGGTTCTAGAAACGGGCTCTGAACTGATTCGCCCCCACTTTACTCAATCATTTCGTCATTGTTTTGTCTTTTCAATTTGACAATCCCAGTTTGTTGTTTTTTGACCCCCAAAAGTCGCAGACTTGGCAAATTCGTTAGCACATACCGTGGCGGACGCTGCCAGCCTCCGCAAAAATCAAAATTTGCAAATCGGAAACTAAGGCTACTTTCGCGCATAGGCTGGGAATTTATGGCACTGTCCGTCGGATGGGACCATTTGTCCCGTCCGTTTGTTTTTTCCTAGAAATTTGCATCATGGATTCGTGACACGGGTTAAGACTGATCAGCCGGAACGCGTTAGAGAGCGTCCCGCTTACGTTAATGGTCGTTACGTTAGGTTAGTCTTATCAGCCGGAAGGCGTTAGCCGGCGTTAGCCTCCGGTTACGTCTCCAACCGGAGGCTAACGCCTTCCGGCTGATAAGTCGCTTGAAAAATCGCGTTTTCCCGGGGTTTTTAAGCGGGACGCTCTCGTTTAATGCTGCGCATGCAATTCCCGGATGAACCCAAAAACATGTGCAAAAACCTCTTGAATCGGAAACTAGCCCGTTCATTCTCGCGTCTAGCAACATGTTCGAAGTCTGTTCTGTCGTGAAATCTCAGATTGTTCATGTCCTAGTCGATGCACCTCCAAAGCCGATTTCGGCCCCTACTTCTGGGAAAGTCGTATGAAACTCCATGTTTGGCCACGCGGATTGGCCCTCCTACTTGCATTTGCATTTTTTTCGCCGCTTCCTGCACAAACTGCATCAGACGACGGAGAAAAGACTGAAGCCAAACCAAGCGACCGCGAACAAACAATCTATATTCCGTACTCAAAACTCCGCGAAGTGTTTGAAAAAGAAGGACGCGGAGTCTTCTTGCCTTACGATCAATTTCAAACTCTATGGAAGGAGGCTCGCGATCATCGCCAAGCCCCTTCACCTATAACTCCCCCAATCGATGCTATCATCACATCGGCGCTAAACGAAGCCACTATCCAAAAAGATGTCGTTCAGGTCGAAGCGACGTTAGCGATCGAACTGATCAAACAAGGTTGGATTCAAATCCCGCTGCGGTTAAACGAAGCCGCCATTCAATCAGCGACCATCGATAGTGAGCCCGCTCGTGTCACGCCCGCCCCCAGCGGCGGCTATCAACTGCTGATCGAAAACAAAACCAAAGACCCGCGTACGCTTGAGCTAAAACTAAAGTACGCGCGCGCTTTCACGAAAACTCCGGGCCGCAACAACGTTGCCTTCGATGCCCCTCAAGCTCCCGTGAATCGTTGGCGTATCCGAATTCCACAAGCTGGTGTGAAGGTCAATGTACAACCCATGATCGCGGCCACCGAAGCCACCAGCGACTCTGAAGAAGCAGGCACTGAAAAACCAGCAGACCCGGAAACTGAAACAGTCGTGTTGGCGTTTGTCGGCGCCGCCCCGCAAGTCGCTATCGACTGGACTCCAAAGACCGAAGGCGCCACCGGCATGACGGCGCTAACCGTCGTACAGGCTCAGCAGGAACTCTATATCACTGAAGGTACTGTGCGAACACGAGCCACTTTGCAGTACGACATCAGCCGAGCGGAGTTGAGGGAACTGAGTGTCGAAGTTCCTGGCGATCAAAAAGTGGTCAACGTCTTCGATCCGAATGTTCGCAAATGGGATGTCTCCAAGGACGGCGACAATCAAATCATCTCCGTCGAATTGTTCGAACCTGCCCGAGCCAAACAAACGTTAATGATCGAATTGGAAAAGTACACTGAAGGCGATACCAAGAAAGATATCACCGCAGCTCGGATTCGTGCAATTGATGTCGGTCGTCAACAAGGGATGATAGTGGTTAACGTCGATCCAGCACTGCGGGCTGAAGCGAAAACGAGAACCGGCTTGATGCAAGTCGACGCTGCGGAATTGCCAGCAGGGATCGCTGGACAATCATGGGCCTTCGCATATCGCTACGCATCTCTTCCATTTGAACTGAGTATTGGCATCGAGAAAATTCAACCTCGTATTACGGTCGACCAGTTGATCGAAGGCTATTTAGAGCCCGAGCAGTTATCGGTCGATCTGCTGGCAATTTACAACATTGAAGAAGCAGGAGTGTTTCAATTAGAGTTCAATATTCCAGCCGGTTTCGAGATTTTACAAGTTGTTGGGCGTGCCACCGCGGATGCAGTGGGGGCGGTTGTCGATTCACACCACAAGGAAGGTGAGAACGAGACACGATTAATTGTTAACCTCACCAACAAAGCTATTGGAAAGGTAGCCATACTATTGCGGATGCAGCAGCGGCTGAACGATCCCAACTTGCTGACCCCCACAGGCTCTGCGTCCACAATTCAACTGGCTTTACCACAAGCCAAGCAGACTTTCGTACAACGAGCCGAGGGACACTTCGTCTTGCATGCACCGGAGAGTCTACGCGTGAATCCAGCAACCACCACCGGCTTGCGAGCGATCTCATTCAGTGAAGCCTATCAAGGACGTGTTTCTGTTCGCGAGAATCGATTTCCATTGACGCGTCCGACCTTGGCATTTGCATTCTCCGAACAAGCGGCTCAGTTTGACCTGAGCGCTGAACGACGCAAGTCGCAAGTCACTGCCCGTCAACGCATGGTAGTCCGAATCGAAAGCGGCGTCGTGCGTTACGAGTCGCTGATCTTTTATGACATCCTCTACAGCGGCGTTAAATCGCTACGTATCGATGTACCTGCCGACATCGCTGCCGACATTCGCAACACCAGCAATGGGTTACGCGAAGTACCAATGACTCCGCCGCCAGCCGATGTTACCGAAGGCTATGTCGCCTGGTCGCTCAGCGGCGAAACGGAGTTGATTGGAACGCAAGTTGTAAAGTTGAATTGGGAACGCAAACTGGAACAATTGGAAGTCGGCAAGAGTCTGCAAGTGAACGTTCCAAGCCTTAAACCGGCGGGCACCGACCGCGTCTGGGGCCAAGTTGTAGTGACCAAGACCGAATCGCTCGACGTATTGCCCACCGGAGAATTAACCGGTTTGCGGCCGATCGATCCGGCCCAAGATATTATGCCTGACGCAGCCGTTCCGGACGCCGCCCGCGCTTTCGAGTTCCATGACGACTGGTCGTTGAACCTAACCGCTACCCGTTATCAGTTGGAAGAAGTTAAGCGTACCAGCATTGAACGTGCGTTGGTACGAACCGTTATCACTCGCAGCAAGCAACGCGGCGTGCAAGCCCTTTACCGGATGCGCAGCGCACGTCAACGCTTGGCGTTGAAACTGTCGCCAGAGGCTCAATTCGATGCCCAGCCCGCGCGAATCAATGGTCAGCCGGTTGCCTTGGAGCGCGGTGACAAAGATCAACTGTTTATTCCGTTGATCGGCCAAGATCCGAACACTCCGTTTACGCTCGAGCTGCGTTACACCGTTCCGGGAACCTTCGCACAACTGAGTGTGCCAGAGTTTCCTGAAGATCCAGCCATGCAAAAGGTGTATCTCGCTGCACACTTGCCTGAAGAGCTGTCTCTGGTTGGATCTTCCGGACCTTGGACCGAAGAATTCACTTGGAGCAAGCAAGGGACATTCAAATGGATTCCCCTCGGGGTTAAGACCGATGAAGAGTTGCTGGCTTGGGTACGTGAAGGAGTGAACAATAGTCCCTCACCGGCGTTCCAAACCGATGGCGTCATGTATCTGTTCTCAGCCCTCAGACCCGAACCACCACCGAAGGGTGATTTGAAGCTATGGGCAATCGACGAGCGTTGGTTGGCGGTGCTCATTTTCACGCCGCTGCTCATCATCGGATTGCTTCTGCTAAAAAGTTCATTCAGTACTAAGATCCTCGCAATCGCAGCCGTTGTTATCGCCGTCGTCGCCTGCGGAGTGTTCGTACCAACCTTCGCACGACAACTGCTCAATCAGCCAATGTTTGCAAGTCTCGCGATTGTCGCCGTAGCTTGGACCGCTTGGTATTTTGCGTTGCTCGCCAAACGGTTTGATGGGTTCCTGCGCCAGCCCAAGTTCTCTCGGCCAGTGTTTGAGTCGATGCCGCCAGTTGCGGCGGCATCTCCGTCCTCATCAGCCGCCCAGGAATCGGACAATGCAGGAGGCAATCAACATGGTTAAGTCGATTTGGAATACGTGCATCATGTATGCGTTGCTTGCGGTCACCTTCATCCCCACAGTTCGACGGCTTGAGGCGCAAGAGCCGGATAAGCCACTGCGAGAACTATTTGTCCCCTTCGAAGAACTCGACGTACTTCTCGGCAGCGATGCTCGGCGAGTCTACATGACCCGCGCCGAGTACGAAGCGTTACTGGTGAAAGCTCGTGTTGAACCTAACAAGACGCCGCCGGCAAAGTTAGCGTTATTGACAGCGAACTATCAAGCTGACATCGGCGAAGGGAGGGCAACGATTCGCGGTGAGTTGCAACTGGAAGTACTCGATGTCGGCATTCAAGTACTCACCCTTCCCTTTTCAGGTGTCGGAGTTCGCGCCGCCCGGCTCGATGACGCCCCCGCATCGCTTGCCAAGAACGATCAAGGACAAACTTGGCTGTTCGTTGAAGGCGTTGGCAACCATCGTTTGACGCTGGATCTGGTGATGCCCGTTTCAACCGATGCTGCACAACAAACGCTGCAGTTTCAGATCCCAACTGCCCCCACAGGTGAACTTAGTCTAAGCATCCCAGGCAACATTGAAATC
>JANNNN010000289.1:0-2716 GCA_031398555.1 Planctomycetia bacterium
GTCGACAGCATTGAAGGACTCGAACAAGCTCTTTGCAGCCTTCGTTACGTCCGCTTTTGCAGCATCGTCGAGTGTCGACTTGGCGGCAAGTTCAGGGATTTCGTCCAAGACATGGACGACTTCATGCATCGGTTCGTGCGCTGCCTCGGCATCATCCTTGGCAAATGCCGCTTTGATTGTCGCGCAGAAGCCTTCCAGTTCCTTAACCGCACCAGCTAGCGTTTCCGCGTGTTCATGCCCGGGATCGGAAGCACTCGTGTCAGCACCTGGTTTTGGTTTGGCTGGCTCGCAGCCGACGATGGTCAACGCAAAAGCAACCATCGAAAGTTTTACGAGAACGGCTTTGGAATTATTGAAAAACAACGTAACTCTCCTGTTTTACTAATCGGGTGGAATTGGTTCAGGTGGGCCAGTTTTCAACTCGCCGCTACTGATTATAGCACTTTGAAAAAAACGAGGGGACGTACCAGTAACCTCTGCGGGCCACGCTGTGAAGCATTTTGGACGAATAGATGTAGCTGGTTTCGTGAGAAACCCTTGCTTCGACCTCTCCTTCGCATCTGGTTTCTGACGAAACCAGTTACCTATCGGAATTACGTGACTTGTGCTCTCGGATGATGCTTGAAAATGCATCATAGCGTTGCCCTGCGGGAATCTACGATGGGGCGAGCATTCGGGTTCGAACTTGAATCGCTTCAACGAGCGTACACTTCGATTTCAGGCTCATTTTTCCTTGAAAATACTGCTCACCATTATGCGATTGAATCGAACCATTGACGAGAATCACTTCGATAGAACATCGCTAGCTGTTCAAAGAGTTCTGGAAACTCCGCGAACAACTCGTGGGGAGCCTCGAAAAAAGCCTCTGAACTGACCGCAAAGAACTCGGCGGGGTGCTCGCAGCCATAACAATCCAAAACGCTGTACAGGCCAGTGGAACACATCTCCTTTAACAGTTCCATTGCAATGCGATTGACACTTTTCCAACGCTGCTCGCTCGCTTCTGGCAACGGTGGCATTCCGTCTGCGCTTCCTCCGTTGAACATATCCAGTTGATGGGCAAACTCGTGAACAACGAGATTATGGGGCGTACCGCGATTCGGTTCAATAACATCGATCCACGAGATAATCACTGGACCTCGATGCCAGGCTTGCCCCTCAAGTGTAGTTTGGCTTTCAATATGCAATCCGCTGCCGATGCTCGTACGGTGGGGAGCGACAAAGTGATCGGGATAGACCAGGACGGATCGGACGTCAGGAAAGTAGAACATTTCTTCCCAACCAAGCACCAGCAAACCAGCGTTTCCTGCGATTCGAAGTTTCATTTCTTCGGTCAGTTCCAAGCCTTTGCAACCTTCCCAGTATTTCTGATCGCAAAACTCTGTAACCCACTGGAGCAGTTTTTCGCGTTCCTTTGAATTCATGCCGCTCCATTGCGGAAATTGCGGCAGCACATCGCTCGCTTTTTTCGACATGAGTCGCAGTCGTTTTCGCCGCGCACCAGTCCAATCTAGCCATTGCCAACTCAAGTTCAATTCACTTTACCAACGCGGAATCGCAAGTCTTCGACTTTGGCTTCGGGTAGCTTGCTCTTTAGTGCGGCCAAGATCTGCTTCTTGCGAAAAGACAATTCTTGCATCGCCCCACTGTCACTTACAACAACTTGCAAACTACCACGCGAAACATTGCCCGGACATGTCATCCCGGCAAGCACTTCGCCCACAATTTCAGACCACTTTTCATGCAGTTCGCTGGTCGCCTGAATGGCTGCATAGCCACGCTGAGCCATAAGGTTGCGCATGACCGTGCCGATCGGCTTGGCGTGCAAGTTACTCCTTCGCTGGTGAATTTGAGAAAGATTCCAGGCTTCGATCTCTTCTTCAGTGGGTTCTAATCGAGACATCGAAAACTCCTTTGCGGTGCTAGTGCTTCAACACAATTGAATTTTGGGGTAGCGGAATGCGTGAGGGCTTGTCGCTTTCATAGTAAACCGAAGCGTTAGCGAGGGAAAAGACACCCCTCGCTGAAGCTTCGGGTTACAATCGGAGTCGAATTTCTTGTGCAGTAATAAATCAAGAAGCCCTTGAATTGACGGCTTCCGCTTTCTAAAGTTCGATACCGAAGGCTAGTAAAGTAGAAGGTCGTAGGTCAGCATACAGTTGATTCCTGCGATTTTCTAGGCGGACGAAGGCTAACGGTGCTTGTCTGGGCTTGTAGCTGGTTTCGTCAGAAACCAGATTGGTTGAAATTGCTTTGAAAACTCATCCGGTTTCTGACGAAACCAGCTACATAAAAGTCGTTGCCAGTGAAAAGGCATGTTGGAGAGAAATTTTTAAAACGAAAAAGGGCCCGCTTGGTGGCTCTTCCAAGCGGGCCCTCTTCTACCGTGAAATGCGGGCCTGGGGCTGATTCAGCCTATGTGTTTGTCATCTACTTCGATGACGCGCCTCTAAGGTCACGGTGCTTCCCTGTCGTTGTCGCGTTCGTGATTCCTACTAAGTGGCCTGAAACCTGTGGCTCCAGTCAACAAGCAACTTGCAGTTTTCAAGGATGTTGGTCAAGCGATCGTTTGCTGCGGTCGAGTCGGAGGAACTCAGCAGCCCTTGCGAGCAAAACAACCTAGCTCCGCTATGGGCCTCGGCTGCTCGCTGCCTTAGTAATAGAGCACTTGATGTGCCAAAGTCCGTGTGCGTCCCAGAAAGTGCACAAAGCATGG
>JANNNN010000168.1:0-3067 GCA_031398555.1 Planctomycetia bacterium
GGAGCTGTCGAAGGCATCTCGCAAGAGCACGGCCGACTCTGGATTCAAACGCCGACAGACATCCAGCGCCAAGAGAGCCAGCGTTCCTTTAGCTCTCATCCAGCCGCGTTTGGAGCGATGATGGATTTACTTTCGACACTGAAGTTGCCGGCATTTTCCGTCGTTGGTCACCGTTTGGTGCATGGCGGTGATCGGTTCGATCGCCCCACAGTCATCGACTCGCAAGTTCTCGGCACGCTGCAAACGATCGTGAGTTTCGCTCCGCTGCACCTGCCTCCGCAGATCGCCATGATCGAACTGGCTCAACAACGCTTTGCTGAATTGCCACACTTGGCCTGCTTCGACACGGCCTTCTTTCGGCACATGCCGGAAATGGCGCAGCGCTACCCGTTACCGGGATTCCTGTGGGACGCGGGTGTCCGCCGCTATGGCTTTCACGGCTTGTCTTACGAATCCATCCTCGCATCTCACGACGAAGCAAAGCACGGACGCACAATCATTGCCCACCTCGGCAACGGTTGCAGCATGGCAGCAGTCCGAGACGGTCGGCCTGTCGGCACCACCATGGGTTTCACGCCGACGGGCGGTTTGATGATGAGCACCCGCTGCGGAGACCTCGATCCCGGCGTGCTGATTTATTTGATGGATCAGCCAGGATATGGCCCGCGCGAGATCGAACGCGTGGTGAATTGCGAGTCCGGCCTTAAAGGAGTTTCGGGACTGAGCGGAGACATGCAGACGCTGCTTGCCGTTCAAGGCACAAATCCCCCAGCCGCGCTGGCCATCGACATGTTTTGTAACAGCGTCCGCCAACAGATCGGGGCCTTCGCGGCGGTCTTGGGTGGACTCGATCGCTTGATCTTTACCGCAGGAATCGGCGAACGCGCCGCACCTGTGCGCCGCGACATTTGCCACGGCCTGCATCATCTGGGCATCACCTTGGACGAAGCCACCAATGCGACGAATGCCCGCCGAGTGAGCACCGCACAGAGCCCATGCGCCGTGGAAGTCGTCTCGACCAACGAGGAGTTGATCATCGCCCGGCACAGCGCCGCGATCGTGGCAGCGAAAGTATTTGGCAGCAACGCGTAAAACCTGATTCTGTTTCTGCCCTTGGATGCAGCGCACCCGGGCGGCGGTTAATTGCGATTGATGCCAACAAACATTCGCGTCTGCGTTGTCAACGAAGCATGCTGTAAAGCAAATACACCCCTAGAGCAGCCCCTAGCAGTGACAGGCCACCAGCTACTACCAAACTGAATTGAGTCCAATAGTGACTCGGTAATTGAGCCGGCGTGAGAGTTCGGCCAAAGCGGACGTGTTGTAGCGCTGAGCCCGCAATGACCAATGCACCAAGCAACACAAATCCTGTACCAATCACTGTCGAGCCGGTGATAGAAGGAGTTGTTGCCTGTGGATTGCGAACAACGGCAAGAAACAATCCGAATCGAGCCACCAGAAAACCAAGACCGATGATTGCAATTCCTGTCCGCAACCAAGCCAGTAACGTTCGCTCCGCCGCAAAGTAGATCCTGGGATCTGCCGCTTCCATTTCAATGCCTTTGGATAGGTCGCGCTTTGTAGGCTCGGCGATGTTAGCATTCACTTTGTGGACTCAACTCGTTCAAACTCGATGAAATAGTTTTCCTTCAACAAGGCTGAATGTTCACGTACCTTTTTAAAGCCGCAGGACAGAATCTCTGCTTCAAAAACGTCTTGGCCTGCGCGAACATGTTTCATCGTCCAATCCGTACTTTCGCCTTCGACGCGTTTGAAGTCGACGAGAAACAATCGTCCACCTGGCGTGAGAGCCGTGTGAAGTGACCTCATGGTCTCCAAGGGAAATTCAAAGTGATGATAGGTGTCGCAGATATAGGCAACATCCACGGTCGCTGGTTCCAGCTTGGTTGAGTCGGGCGTGCATTGAACTGTTTGCACATTTTTTCGACCCGCCTCTCGGTTGGTACTGTTAATGTGCTCTAGGAAGTTCAAAGCGATATCAACGGCAAGCACCTGTCCTTTAGGGCCAACTGCCCCGGAGAACAGTCGAGTAAAAACTCCGGTCCCTGCGCCGACATCAGCCACGATCATGCCCGGAGCGACCTTGCATACCTCTACAATCTCGTTGCGCTTCGCAAAAACCTCTCGACTCTCGATTTCAAATTTCTCTTGAAATTCGCTGACCTTTGGATCTTGAAACGAGTCGTTGACGCCCGGGCGAACACTCTTTTCCTGAGCCAGGAGAGAAGATACTAAGACTGAAAAGCCAAAAAGTGCCGAAGCCATTGCCGACCGCTGCATTGTTAGTTCTCTCTTCATCGTAATAATTGCTGTATTGCGTACGAATCACCTATTGTAGCTAAAGTGCCAGCGTTCCTGGAAACCGTAAAGTATGAACCAGGAACGTTTCATCGATAGGTAGACTCTTGGCTGCAATTCTCGAATTAATTGCTGAAATGCATCGAAATCACCCGTTTTCGCGAGTCGCAACAGATCGATATCGGTCGGCTTTTCTAGGGTTTGGCTCTCCATGGCTAATCCAGTTCGTTCACTGATGATTTGAGAATGAGTTCTCTTTTGGGTCGTTCAGGCTGGAATCATTGTAACCAGTTCGAAGTTCGTGGCTCTACCCTCGTATAAAGCCAACTGCAACGCTCGAACAGGAAACCAATTGTGATTCAACCCAATCTAGGCAGCATCAAGTACCACTCGCACGGATTTGGAGTAACCGTTCATGTCTCAATCATCTTTGCCGAGACCAGCGGTACGACGGGTGAGACAAAACCCTCAGGTTTCACTGTCAATGTGGCACATTCGACTGCTCCCAATACTTGTTCCGCCGTATTACCCATAATGAACCCTGGAATTCCCGTTCGGCAAACAGTACCCATCAGCAACAGATCGACACCCAACCCTTTCACCAGTTCAGGTATCGCGTGAACTGCATCGCCCTTTGGAAGATGAAGTGCCTTTGGCGCGATCGAATGCTTTTTCAGAATGTCTTCCAATAGACTGCGACGCTTTTCAAACTCTATCTGAACAGCGCGGTCAACTTCTGCGGCTGGAA
>JANNNN010000457.1:0-2347 GCA_031398555.1 Planctomycetia bacterium
CCTCGGTCAACCGCTGACTCTGGCCGGTTTGGCAGGCTTAGTTCTCACTGTCGGTATGTCGGTCGACGCAAACGTTTTGATTTACGAACGTATTCGTGAAGAAACGGCTAAGGGATCTGCAAAGCGAATGGCGGTTCGAAACGGCTTCGACCGCGCGCTAACCACCATTATCGACTCGAACTTAACGACTCTGATCGCTGCCATTGTGTTGTACTGGATCGGGACTGACCAAGTCCGCGGGTTCGCTGTCGCCCTGATTATCGGTATCAGCACAAGTATGTTCACTGCCACCTTTTGTTCACGCATAATGTTCGATATCGCCGAGCGACTTGGCATCGTTAACCTATCGATGTGGGATGGTATCAATTTCATAAAACGAAACGTTCTGGGCGAAGGCGATATCGATTTTATGGGCAAACAAAAAGCTTGTCTCCTATTTTCGACCGCACTAATTATCCTTGGTATGTTGGCCGTCGCGTTCCGCGGTAAGGATATCCTGAATATCGACTTTACCGGCGGTACGAGCGTAACGTTCCAGACCAGCGAACCGATTAAGGCTGATGATTTGCGAGCCCTGACACGCAAGATTCTGGACAAGGATTCGCGCGGAGAATACATTCAGTCAACTCTGGTGAGCGTCGAGAAAGAGCCACTAGATAGCGTTTACACGCTGGTCACTTCGCTCAAGAGTCGCAGTGAACTCGAGCAATTGTTGGTTGACGGATTTGCCAAGGAAAAAGCTGGCTTCGTGACTTATTCGATGAAGGTTGTACCTGAAAAAACGACAAGCCAAAAGGGCGACAGCCCAGCTAGCCAAAAGCCAACCAGTCAACGCGGCGAGACTCATCCCAGCAATAATGCGAGTGCAGTTCGGTTTGTTTCCTTCCAGGAAGAGCCCAAGCCAGCTGAACCTGCTGCGCCAGCGGCTCAACCAGCGGCTGAGATAACCGAGAACCCGCCAACTGAACCTGCTGCGCCCGCAACAGCACCTCAAGCAAGCAACGCGACTCCACCTGCCGATGGAAGTGCACCAGCGCCCGCCGTGCCACCTTCAACTCCTGGAGTCGGAACAACTACTGGGCAAGAAACTTCGCTGGCAAAAGCAGCACCAACAACCCCGCCAGCTTCCACAACTCTGCTCTTCCAGTTTCAGTCGAGCAATCAAAATGCAGGGTCAGAAGCGGACAAAATCGCTAGGATCAATGCTCCTGAATTGAAGAAGAGGTTGATCGCAGCTGCTGAAGCAACCAACCTCTCTTTGACAAATGGAGCGTTTACCGTCGAACCCCAACCACTGCCAAAGGATTGGACAGAAGAAAGCCTTTCCGGTCACGGACAATGGAAAGTAACGCTTCCCTTCGATGCTGCTGAATCTAAGGCCGTCGCGAGTAGCTTGGACAACACTTTGGCAAAGCAGCCGCTGTGGTTGTCATTGAGTAACATCGGTGAACGGGTTGCAGGCCAAATGCAACAGCGAGCTATCGGTGCAGTTCTACTCAGCCTCCTGTTCATCATGGCTTACATTTGGTTTCGATTCCAAAAAGTTGCGTTCGGTTTGGCGGCCGTTGTGGCTTTGCTACATGACGTAGTGATTACACTCGGAATCATGGCGCTCTGCCATTGGTTAGTGCGACCACTCCAGTTCTTGATGATCGAAGACTTTAAGATTGGACTAACCGAAGTCGCTGCGTTTTTGACGATTATCGGTTACTCCTTGAACGATACGATCGTGGTGTTCGACCGAATCCGCGAAGTCCGTGGCAAGAGCCCGAGACTGACATCCAAAATGATCAACGACAGCGTTAATCAAACGCTCAGCCGGACGTTGTTGACCTCGGGTACAACGATTCTAACTTTGATCATTCTTTACATCTGGGGTGGTGAAGGCATTCACGCGTTCGCCTTTGCGTTGTTGTTCGGTATTATCACCGGTACCTACAGCTCCATTTTTGTTGCTGCACCGATTCTGCTTTGGCTTGCAAATCGTGAAACGCCAAGCAACCAACGCGGCATTAGTACAAATTAATTGCTGTAGAACGTACCAAAAATATCGAGAGCCGCGTCCATATGGGCGCGGCTCAAAGTTTAAAGCTGCGCGTTTCTTCAGAATCTGAACTCAATCAAGTAGCTGGTTTCGTGAGAAACCGGTTGCCTGCAATACGCCTGCTTTGAGCACGCGCACTGAACTTCCAGTCCCTGCGACTCTGTGCCCTTGCGTCTCTGCGCTGAATTTCCAGTGTGGAAGCTGTCAAGACGCTCAAAATTAAACGCAGAGACGCAGAGACGCAGAGTCAAAGAGATGCAGAGAAAGTTGGCTCGTTAATGGGAATTCACGACCGAAGTGAAT
>JANNNN010000539.1:0-5910 GCA_031398555.1 Planctomycetia bacterium
ATTTCAGCAGGCCCATAGTCTGCTTGTCGGGATAGTTTTTCAAATAACGATCACGGGTCGCTTCCCAGCCGCGAGTGGTTTTGCCACCAGAGCTGAAGGTCAACTTTTCGTCGCGCCAGTAAGCGTCCATGAAAGCCGGGACATCGCCGCGATTCCAACAGGCCGCTTGTTTTTCAAGGATGCTCTTTAGTTCAATGGCCAACGGTGATTCGCTTTTGGGTTTGGCGTCAACTGCTTGTTTGGCTGCGACCGTTTTCACTCGATAAATATCAAAACTCGCCGCCATTGGTGTCGCCGGTTTAACTCCAGCTTGCGCCAACACGGCTTCGATGGCAGCCATCGTCTCGGGCGCAGGTTTGAAATTCCCAACGCGTGTACCGGAAGCGATCGAGTGCGGAGTCCATCCGTACTCATTGCAACTGTTCCAGACATCGATGCGCGCTCCGTGCTGAGCCAAGAAGGCGACGACTTGCGGGAGACTCTTGTACGCCGCCCCGTGCATAGCGGTTTCACCGTGGACGTCTTTGGCATTCACATCCAAGCCTCGGTCGAGCAGATAAGTCAAGCACTCGAGTACTTCGCCTTCTGTTCCTGCTTCTTCGCCTGGAGCTAGTGAGCCAACACCGGCGGCAGCCATCAAAGTAGTTGCGTTTTCTTCATTCGGAATGGATAGGTCGCCTCCCAATTCAACGAGCGTTTTCATCAGTGGCAAATCAGCTGTAACAGCCGACATCATCAGCGGCGTTGCACCTTGGCGGCTCAGTTTTCCGCGGCCCGATGAACCTCGCTCAAGGCGTTGATTGACATTCGCGCCCCGCGCAACCAACTCGCGCACGAACTGCAAACTATCCATCGTGCCCGAAGTCATCGGAGCCGGATCGCCATCATCGCCGTCACCACGGTTTGGCTTGCGGACCCAGCTTAGCGCATGCAGCACGGTGTAGCCCGAACGTTTATCATTGGGATCGGCACCCGCCTCGACCAAACGAATCGCCAACTCGAAATGGCCGTTCTCGACAGCTATCATCAGTGGGCTTGTTCCCTTACGAGGTGCCTTGCCCCCGCCGGAAGTTTTTATGACCTGATTGACGTCAACTCCTTTGTTGAGCAACAGTTCTACGACGCTCGTCTGTCCGGCGCGAACTGAAAAGAACAAAGGATTGAACCCCGAGTTTAGCGAATCGTTTGGATCAGCACCCGCTTTCAGCAACTCGTTGACAACCGCTGCATGGCCTTCGGCGGCAGCCCACATGACGGCCGATTGTCCCTTGCGTTCATGCGCATTTGCATCGGCTCCTTTTTTTAACAGCAGTTGAACACAGGCTAAATCGCCAGTTCGCGATGCGGTCATGAGGGCGGATTCACCACCGGGCAATGTGGCGTTAGGGTCGGCACCTTTGTCGAGCAAGGCTTGCAGGATGGCGGCGCTTCCATTGGTGCAAGCCAAAGCGAGAGGTGTTACTTCGTATCGATTTTTTGATTTTGGATCCGCTCCGGCAGCAAGCAGAGCTTGGGTCACTCGTAAGTCGTCGTTTTCAACAGACCAATGCAGCGCGGTCATACCATCGACTTGCGAGGCATTTACGTTAGCTTTCTCAGCCAACATACGCAGGACGGTATCCCGCTGCTTCAGCTCGGCGGCATCAGCAATGGTTGTTGGTCGGTCAGCCCAAGCAGTGGTGCAATTGAAGCACACGATGCAAGCAGTTACGAAGTTGCGAATAGGTTTCATAGCGTCGGCTCGAGAGAAGCGTTCCGGGAATGAGCGGCCAGAACTAGTTTACATCAGCCGAGCCGCCAGACGTAGCTGGTTTCCTAAGAAACCGCTGTTAGGTTCGATCGGGAGTGCGAGGCTCCGGCCGAGCTTCTTATGTGCATAAGTGGACGTTCACAAGTACATGGTCGCCAGGCTGCGTCGAGTAAGCCTCCGGTTTTCAATTATCGGATGTCTTGATATACAGCGGGTTACTGCGTATCGCTGCGGCGAACGCTGAGAGTTGTTGCATGTTGTCGCAGTGCCCGGTGTATTTGAGTCTCGGACGCAATTTGTCATGCAGTGCACGACCACCGAGGACAACAATCGTCTGCGCCGGCAACTGGTTTTGAAAGTCGCCGTAGTTTTTTACAAACGCCTCTTCGTCGTCCACGTGGGACACGCTGAGCCAAAGGAGCCGTGGCTGATAGTTGGAGACCGCCCGAGCAATCGTTTCAAAAGGCAAGTTGATGCCGAGGTTAATCGCTCGCCAACTACACTCCTGTAAAACTAATTCGATGATCTGGTTGGGTAGCGTGTATGAGTCCCCGGCAGGTGAGGCGCCAATGGCAATCGGAGCACTTAATGGTGTTTCGGGTAGCAAGCGACGGAAATCGTGCAGGACTCTGTGACAGACTTCGCAACCACGACGTTCTTGGTATATCTCCAGACTCCCGCAATCCCAGAGTTCCCCCAAGTGACGGAAAGTGGCTGCTATAAACTCATCGGCTAACTGGGCGAAGCACATATTGTTTGAGTAATACTGCGTCAGCACGGTAAGGCACTTCAGCTCGTTCCCCTCGAGCAGGGCTTTCTCAAACTGCGGAAGAAGCGTTTCGATGGAGGAGCAGCCCTCGAAGACAGGCAACTCGTGCGAGCTGAGATCCTGGGGTTTGGAGACCAAAGCCTCGCGGTTCGTTTCCTCTAAAAATTTTAGAAATCCGCTTAATGGAATGCGGCGATGCCCGCCAAGCGTGCGGACCGTCGGAATCGCGCCTCGATCGCACCAACGCTTCACCGAGGACTCGGAAACATTTAGCGCCTCGGCAACTTGCCTTGTTGTTAATTGATCTTCCACGAGCTATCCCAAATGATTGCGTAAAATTTTGTAGCTTGTTGGCCAGCAGTTGGTTTCGTGTGAAACCCGTTTACGTAGCTAGTTTCGCCATTTACCGGTGCAACTGTTTTGACCGTTTTCAAAGTATAGTAGCCGCCAAGCAAGTAAGAAATTAATAACCCCTCGAGGGGGGTGTACTGGCGATTGATCTTTAGTATTCGGCTTTTTTACTGAAAATCGGTTGCATATGAGGCTTAATTGCGGTAGAACGGATTGAACGATTTGAATGTTTTGAGCGATTGTCATTCGAGGTAAAGCAGATGACCACAACATTAGTCCGGAGTAAAACTAAAAATCCTAAGGCCGCTAAGTTGAAGCGAACTTTTCAGCGTAAAACACTGGAAGGCGCTTTCATCGAGTACTGCCAGTTGAGCATGGAGCCTGGATCCGCAGACGTTGACCAGCACCGCCTAGCTGAGTTAAACAAGGAGGCCCTAGACCACATCCCCAACGAGTTGTTCAAGCTTCGAACAGCTGAGTCAGAGATCTTAGGTGATGACCTACTTATGACTTCGGAAGTCGTCAGCAAGCGGTCAGCGAAATTGGCAAGCATGCCCAGTCACCTTGCTGGGTTGTGCGAACGCGCTCTGTTGACACCTGATCAAGAGCGTTCCATGTTTCAGCGAATGAACTTTTTTCGCTATCGAGCTTCCCACTTGTTAGGGACTGAAGCGAGTAAGAAAACTGTTTGTCAATGGGATTTGGAGCGAGCGGAGGGCTTGCTGCGTGCCGCGAACTGGCATCGCGACAACATAGTTCAAGCCAACCTGCGGCTTGTGATTTCAATCGTAAAGAAATTCGCAAATAATCATTGCAGCTTCGATGATCTGCTGAGTGATGGGATCATTGCCCTAATGCGTGCGGTTGAGAAATTCGACTACGATCGAGGATTTCGGTTTAGTACGTATGCGACTCAGGTCGTGCGCCGCAACTGTTACCGACTGGTCATGGATCGGCAGGAGGAGCGATTGAAAGTGACCAACAGCGTCTACGAACCGGGGCTCGACGTTGCCGACGACGTGGGTACCCCAACGATGAGTGAAGGGCGTTGGACAACCATGCGTCAGCACCTGGGTGCCTTGCTTGACCAACTGGATCGTCGCGAGAAGTTTATTATTCGCGCCCGATTTTCACTGGGCGGTCATAGACGTGTTCAGACGCTACAGTCGCTTGCCGATGCGCTCGGGGTTTCGAAAGAGCGCGTGCGGCAGTTGGAAAAGAGGGCCATGGAAAAATTGCGACAGCTCGCCGATACCCAGCCGCTTGAATTTGCGGATGTGGAGTAAGCTGGTCGTGGCCGACGCTGCTGACGTCGGCTTTAGGAAAATACTCGGACGCTGGTAGGCTTCGTCACGGTTAGGTGCCTAACCGTGAAGGCCGGCGGCGTTCTGACTCTCGCAACTTGGCTTTGCGAATACGGATTGACTTGGGAGTGATTTCAACCAGTTCGTCGTCTTCGATATATTCGAGCGCGGCTTCCAAGAACAATCCGCGAGGCGGTTTAAGAATGATATTCTCATCTGAACCGGCGGCGCGAACGTTAGTCAGCTTCTTTTCGCGGCAAGGATTTACAACCATGTCGGCATCGCGAGCGTTTTCGCCGACGATCATTCCTTCATAGATCTCTTCACCGGGACCCACAAACAACTCGGCGCGATCTTGTAGTCCAAACAAAGCAAAGCCGACCGCTTTTCCTGTAACCATGGAAACCAGCACGCCGTTAGCGCGATGAGGAACATCGCCTTCTTGAAGTCTATATCCTGAAAAACGATGATTGATAATCGCTGTTCCTTGAGTCGCGTTCAACAACTTGGTTCGCAATCCGATCAGACCACGAGCAGGGATTGAGAATCGTAACAGCGAATAGCTACCGCGAGGAATCATCTCTTCGATGGTGCCACGGCGATAACCGGCTAACTCCATAACTGGTCCAACTTTTTCTGTTGGAACTTCAACGATTAAGGTCTCGAACGGTTCATGGAGTTTGCCGTTAATCTCGCGAACCACTACACGCGGCTTACCCACCGAAAGTTCGAATCCTTCGCGGCGCATTGTTTCAATCAAGATCGCCAGGTGCAAAACACCACGACCGCGGACGGCAAAGGCTTCCGAGCCTTCAACGGGTGTGACTCGCAAAGCGACGTTGCGTTCGAGTTCTTTTTCAAGGCGCGAGCGCAGTTGCCGTGTAGTTACGTATTTTCCTTCACGGCCAGCAAACCCAGACGTGTTTACACTGAAGACCATTTCCAACGTTGGTTCATCGACCGTCAAACGTGGCAGGGGGCGAAGTTCGCCGCGGGTTCCAATGGTGTCTCCAATTTCGACTTCTTCCAGTCCGACCACAGCGGCGATATCGCCTGCGGTGACTTCGTCAACTTCTACACGTCCGAGTTTATCGAAGGTTGAAAGGGTGGAGACTTGCGCTTGAACGATGCGGTCGTTAGGCTTGGACAAATCGATCTGTTGACCAACTTTGAGCTTACCGGCTTGAATTCGTCCGACGGCAATTCGTCCGACGTATTCGGACCAGTCGAGGTTGGTAACCAGCATCTGAAGTGGTGCGTCGGGCTCGACTTCTGGTCCCGGAATACTCTCTAAGACCATATCCAGCAGCGGTACCATTGAATCGCCGCGGACGTTGGGATCGAGGGTCGCGTAGCCTTCTTTGGAAGAAGAATAGATATGTAGGAAGTTATCCATGTAGTGCTCGCCACCGAGATCGACTAGCAATTCGAGTGCTTCGTCGAGGACTTCAGCGGGACGGGCGTCAGGGCGGTCGATTTTATTGATCACTACGATCGGTTTCACACCCACTTCGAGGGCTTTCGACAGCACGAACCGAGTTTGAGGCATAGGTCCTTCAGCCGCGTCGATTAATACCAACGCTCCGTCAGCCATACGGACCACCCGTTCCACTTCGCCACCGAAGTCGGCGTGGCCAGGGGTGTCGATGATGTTGATCTTCACGCCTTTGTAGTGTAGCGCAATATTTTTGCTCAGAATCGTGATGCCCCGCTCACGCTCCAGATCATTGCTGTCA
>JANNNN010000594.1:0-3056 GCA_031398555.1 Planctomycetia bacterium
CTCGATTGCAAAGATTCCTCGCACAAAACGCCCGGTCTTGCTATTATGAAAGATGAGGAAGCTCCGATAGCTTGCGAATGTCGTGTCGAAGGCGCGATAACGACACCCACCCAAATCGCCTGTGCTGACAATAGCGTGCCATCACGAAACTGCGTCAGCGTCACTTCCGATCCAGGATTTCCATGCTCACAATTTTCTCTCGCGGAATATGGGCTACTTGCTTCGTTAAATGCTTTAGCGTTTTTGTAATGCTCGGCATAGTCGCTATCGACTCTGCTCAGGCGCAAGATCTGGATGCTGCACAGCCGGTTGAGTCAACTCCAGCAGGGCTGATCGATTTCAATCGCGACATTCGCCCAATCCTCGAAGCAAGCTGCACTGAATGCCACGGCCCCAAAGTTGCCAAAGAGGGATTTCGCGCTGACGAGAAAGAATCCATGTTGGCATATGTTGAACCGGGCGACAGTTCAGCTTCAAGTCTGTGGACGGATTACCTTGTAAGCGCCGACGAAGAAACAAGAATGCCGCCCGTAAGTCAGAATCGACCGCTGACCGGCGGACAATTGGCGACGCTAAAATTGTGGATTGAAGAAGGTGCGAAGTGGGATGATCCTGCAGTCATGGCTGCGGTCGCTCCACCACCGCCCAAATCGAAATTTAAACGTATCACTACCTTCATGGGACTCTTTCATCCAGCCGCAGTTCACTTTCCAGTGGCTTTGCTTTTAATCTCAGCTGTGTTTCTTGTTGGTTCGTTTGTTTATCGCGACGCGTTCGAAAGTGCTGCATTTCATTGCCTATGGATCGGTGCTGTCTCAGCCTGCGTCTCGTGCGTTCTCGGTTGGTTCTTCGCTGAAGGCGAAGGCTATCCCAACATGCCCAACTTCGATTTTAGCAAGGGTATTGAACGCCATCGTTGGACCGCGATTTTGCTGAGTATTATGTCGATTGCAATGATCCCAGTTGCAGTTTCGGCGCGGCGGACGCCCAACAATTACACGCGTCGTTTGCTATGGTTAGTCGGTGCTAGTTTGCTTGCGATACTGGTAAGTATCGCCGGACACCAGGGTGGTGAGATGGTCCATGGCGAAGACCTCTACACCCCTGCATTCAAGGCCATCTTTGAAGAACCAACGCAGCTGACTAAATAGCATTGGAAACGCTGAACGCTTGCATGTCTTTCGTAGTATTGCTTAACCGGTTAAATGATTTTATGCGGGCTCGAAGACCCACTGTCGCCGTTTCGACGCAAAACGTGGCCAATTCGATACAATTTGCTCTCGGGACGAACTAGAATTGCGGTACCCAAAAACTCCCGTCCCCTCAGGCAGCAAGTGAAACCGATGCGTTCCATCCCTACTTTCATACTCATGCTTATTGCGGTAACGCTGATTTCGTTCAGTATTGCTAAAAAGAGTGCCGCAGCCGACAGTCCAAACGTCATCGTGATCTTGACTGATGACCAAGGCTGGGGTGATCTGAGTATCAATGGAAACACAAATCTCTCGACCCCAAACATTGATTCCATTGGCCGCCAAGGGGCAAGGTTCGATCGCTTCTTTGTATGCCCAGTCTGTTCGCCGACTCGAGCCGAATTTCTTACCGGTCGCTATCATCCTCGCGGCGGGGTGCACGACACGTCGCGCGGCGGCGAACGATTGAATCTAGGTGAACGCACAATCGCCGAAATCTTCAAATCATCCGGCTATAAAACGGCTGCCTTCGGCAAATGGCATAACGGTACTCAATACCCATACCATCCCAACGCTCGGGGCTTTGGTGAATATTACGGTTTTTGCTCAGGGCACTGGGGAGATTACTTCTCGCCTCCGCTCGATCACAACGGGCAACTGGTCACGGGCAAGGGTTTTCTGAATGACGACTTCACGGATCATGCGATTCACTTCGTTGAACAGAACAAGGAAAGACCGTTCTTCTTGTACTTGCCCTTCCCAACCCCTCACGCACCGATGCAAGTTCCTGATGAATACTGGGCTCGATTCAAGGACAAGAAACTCAACTTGACCGCCACTGCAAAGGATAAGGAAGACGCGGACTTCACGCGAGCCGCTTTGGCGATGGTGGAGAACGTTGATTACAACGTCGGACGCTTGTTAAAAAAGTTGGACGAGTTGCAGCTGACGCAAGATACGATCGTCGTGTTCTTCTGTGACAATGGGCCCAACAGCGACCGCTGGAACGGGGGCATGAAAGGCAAGAAGGGCTCGACGGATGAGGGTGGAGTGCGATCGCCGTTGTTGATGCGTTGGCCCAGTAAGATCAAATCCGGAAAGCTCATTGCTCAGATCAGCGGCGCGATCGACCTATTGCCAACTTTGGCTGACCTTGCGCAAGTTCCACTGACGGGCACAAAGCCGCTCGATGGTGTTAGCCTTGTCCCAATCCTTAGCGGCGAAGCCAGTTCCCTGCCGGATCGCAAAATCTTCTCGCACTGGGCTGGGAAAGTTAGTGTGCGAACTCAGCATTTCCGGCTTGATGATCAATCGAAATTGTACGAACTGCTGACCGATCCAAGTCAGGCTAAACCCGTGAACGACAAGTACCCGGATTTGGCATCCGAACTGAAAGCGGACGTTGCAAGCTGGAAGAAAGAGTTGCTGACGGGCTTGAATGAAGATAAACGCCCGTTTACGGTCGGTCATCCGGATAGCAATTACGCACAATTGCCCGCCCGCGACGGCGACCCACACGGCGCGATGAAACGTTCTGCAAAAGCACCGAATTGCTCCTACTTTACGAACTGGACCAGTACCGAAGACAACATCACTTGGCCGATCGAAGTCATCGAAGGCGGACGCTTCGCCGTTGACATGCACTACGCGCTCGAACCTGATGATATTGGTGTCGAACTCGCGTTGCGTTTCCGCAAATCCGAACTGCTCGCAACAGTTACTGAAGCCCACAACCCGTCGGCACGCGGCAACGAACACGACCGAGTCCCACGCCACACCGAGTCGTTGGTTAAAGATTTTAAGTCGATAGAACTAGGCACCATCCAATTAGACCGAGGCGCAGGTGAACTTACCCTTCAAGCC
>JANNNN010000616.1:0-4081 GCA_031398555.1 Planctomycetia bacterium
GCCGCCGAAATCGACCGCCTGATAATCCACTCCATCGCCATTCCCGCCCTCGGCTGCGGGCTTGGCGGGCTGGCTTGGAAGGAGGTTCGGGTAGAGCTGCAAAATCGGCTAGCGGCCTGCAAAATCATGGTTAACGAGCCCATGGAGTCTAGCCCAGGAAACCAAAGTTCCCATAATGGGAACTTTGAGATTGACTTCGTGAAGGGAACTGCCGATAATTTATGAGGATCATCGCCCGCAAGACATTGGTCGAGTATTGGACTGCCAATCCTCGCTCGGAGGAGCAACTCAAGGCTTGGTACGCAGAAGCGGAAGCCGCGAGTTGGACCACGCCCGCTGACGTGAAAGCCAAATACGGCAACGCTAGCATTCTCAAGGATGGGCGGGTCGTATTCAATATTTGCGGTAATGAGTTTCGGTTGATTGTTTGGATCAACTATGACTTTTACACCATCTACATTCGCTTCATAGGGACGCACGCAGAATATGACCACATCGACGCGCAGAGCATCTAAGCCATTTCATCCCAAGGTCATCAAGACGACCGTGGAGCATGAACGTGCGCTTGCGCGTATCGAAGAGCTATTCACGGCGAAGCCTGGAACTCCAGATGGTGATGAACTGGAGCTTTTGCTGCTGCTGGTCGAGACCCACGAAGCAAAGGAATACCCAATTGATTTGCCCGATCCAATCGAGGCAATTCGTTTCCGCATGGAGCAAGCGAAACTGAAGCAAAAAGACTTGATCCCGATCTTCGGTAGCAAGGGTAAGGTATCGGAAGTCCTGAGTGGCAAACGCGAACTTTCGCTGACGATGATTCGCAAGCTGGTCAACGAGCTGGGAATTCCGGCCGGCGTCCTATTGCAAGAACGCGGTGCAAAACTTGACGACGGAGACTTCCTCGCGTTAGGAAAGAAGTTTCCAATCACAGAAATGTACAACCGTGGGTGGCTAAAAGGGATCGTTAATTCACTGCAAGAGGCCAAGGAACAGATCGAAGATGTTCTGGCAAAATTCGCTGCACCAGCAGGCAATCCATCGAAGCATCCCGTGCTAAATCGTCAGAACGTGCGATGTGGAAGCACGATGGATGATGCCGCTTTGACTGCATGGCAAATACGTGTCATGAGTGTGGCTGCCCAAGAAAAGATTCCGGTGTATCAGTCGGGAACTGTGACTGAAAATTTCTTGAAGCAATTGGTAAACCTCAGCTTTCTCGATGATGGCCCGAAGCTTGCCGCCGAATTTCTTCGGAAAAGTGGGATCCACATGGTCGTGGAGCCACATCTCCCGAAAACATTTCTTGACGGTGCGGCAATACGACCAAGTGAAAACAGCCGAATTGTCGCGTTAACAACACGTCACGACCGATTGGACAATTTCTGGTTTGTTTTGTTGCATGAACTCGCGCACATTGCGTTACACATTGACTCCGGCCTCTGTGACGTAATTGTGGATAATCTCGATGAAGCTAGCACGGAGAAAATCGAGAAGGAAGCAGACGAATTGGCGATGGAGTCATTGCTTCCGAGCGCGGAGTGGAAATCTGCGGCGGTGCGAAAACGACCGAGTGTCGAAGGTATAATAGCTTTTGCTGAGGCGCATCGAATTCATCCCGCAATCCCTGCGGGACGAATACGCCGTGAACGTAATGACTACACAAAGTTCAGCAAGTTGGTCGGTAGTGGAGCCGTTCGCAAGTTCTTCGTCTGAGCAAAGTCTATTCGCTGCATTCGTTTGAGTTATCCTCATGTCCCACTCCCATCAACAGCCAACTTTTGTTAACGAGAAAGGCCCAGTTTTTCGTACTGCACCGCGAACGAGCGATACCAGTGAAGGTGGCCTAGAAACAATCATTTTTGAAGACTTGCTGGCGCGTGGATGGTTGGCAGGTGACAGACACGCCTATGATCGGCAGCCCATTCCAGCCAAAGTGGCAAAGCCGCTGCCGCCGTGAGCGAAGCTCTTTCGGATCCTGAAGATACGATCAACGATGCTTTAGAGAAACGCATGGCGGCGAGAAAGATGCTAGCCAACGCCAGTTATTTTGCGTTTACCGCCACTCCCAAGAACCGAACACTGGAAATGTTCGGCGATGCCTTTCCCGGCGAAGAGGGAAAGGTCAAGCATCGTCCGTTTCACAACTACACGATGAAACAGGCCATCGAAGAAAAGTTCATCATCGATGTGCTTAAGAATTACACGCCGGTTAACAGTTGGTACAAGCTGGAAAAGGTCGTAGATAACGACCCGATGTTCGACAAGAAGAAAGCTCGCAAGAAGCTCCGCAAGTACGTCGAGGCACACGATCACGCGATTGGCTTGAAGGCCGAGATCATTGTCGACCATTTTAACGAGTTCGTGATTGCGCCTCGCAAAATCGGCGGTGAAGCCAGGGCGATGGTGATTTGCAGTTCGATTCCGCGTGCGATTCAATACTATCTCGCCATCAAGAGCTATCTGCAAAAAATCAAGAGCCCCTACCAGGCCATTGTTGCCTTTTCTGGCGAGGCAGATGTTGATGGCGTCGCGATGACGGAATCTCAACTGAACAGTTTTCCGAGCGATGAAATTGCCGACCGCATCCAAGACCATCCCTATCGGCTGCTGGTGTGTGCCAACAAGTTCCAGACCGGTTATGACGAACCGCTTTTGCACACCATGTACGTTGATAAAGTACTCGCCGGCGTGCAAGCGGTACAAACTCTCTCGAGACTCAATCGAGCACATCCCGACAAGAACTCGGTCTTCGTTCTGGACTTTCAAAACAATGCGGAGCAGATAGTCGAAGCGTCAGAATGAAAAAGACAATTGTCGGCGAAAGTGTCCGATACATCAAAAAGCCAGGGTTTTATGCAACACTCTGCAACGACAAGCAACACTTTACACAGAGCAAAATGAGGCGTAAACTGCGTAAATGCCTGGGAAAGTTGCGAATTCCGTAGCTGGCGTATTCGGATTGTGGTTCCAGATGTCGCGGGTCCGAGCCCCGTCACTCACCCTTGGAAAAACCCAACGATTCGTTGGTGAAACCCTCGCAAGAGACGTCTCCTAAACGCAGTTTTCTTTGTTGCATAAACGACAATTGTCGCCGCAATTTAAGGAAACGTTCAAATGAGAGCTCCGAAGACTCCCGAGTACTGCCTTCACAAGACCTCTCGGCGTGCACGCGTAACTATCAATGACAAAGCCTATTACCTGGGCGAATATGGCACAGATGAGTCGCTGCAGAAGTATCATGCCAAGATCGCTGAATGGATAGCTTCTGGCCGCAGTAAGACGTTTGGGATCATTGAGCCCGGGATATCAATTCTAGGACTGGTCAGGGCTTACCGCCCCCTTTGCCTTATCGTACTACCGTAAGGGACGGAATTCAGAAGCCAAGCGAACCGAATTTGCAGTCGTTCCGCTGCTCGAACTCTATGGCAGTAGCAAAGCAGAAGAGTTCGATAAGATTCAGTTCAACGCAGTTCGATCGAAGATGGTTGGGCTGGGCTGGTTGCGCAAGAACGTCAACGCATCGATGCAACGCATAAAGCGGGTGTTCAACTGGGGGCTACAAGCAAAGCTATTTTCCGTTCGAAAAGCGTTTGGTCAGCGACTCTTGTCGAACACAAGACCGCGTACCTGGGTAATAGTCCTGGCACACCACAATGTGCTCTCTCAAGCTACCCGTGACCACACTTCGAGAGTGTAGAACTAGCGTCGAAATATCTATCATTGAGTAGAAAGAGTTTCGGACAACAGCGTTTGAGGGAGTTAAACTCGTAGTTGCGGCTCCAACATCGACGTATTCTATTTAGGATTGTACGCTCCGGCTGGGGGATATGCTACGATAATGCAGAAGGTCAGTGATCGAACAACATGGATTCCTGCCATTGAATTCGTAAAAACGAGCTACTTTGGTTCATGAAAGTCTTTATCTGCTATCGCCGCGAAGACAGCCAACATCAGACTGGGCGGCTCTATGACAAACTCGAGTTGGAGTTCGGAGCGGAAAACGTATTCAAGGATGTTGATTCAGTTCCGGTCGGGTCGGACTTTCGACTGGTGTTGCGTTCTGCGATCGATCGGTGCGATG
>JANNNN010000663.1:0-2592 GCA_031398555.1 Planctomycetia bacterium
TAAGGGTCGCTGCGAATGCAACCGTTCGCTCAACCGCTTGACGATCCGCTTCGGTTGGTTTGGATTTCGGCTGATACAGGTCTAACACCACGGAAATTTGGCGACGTTGAAGTTGTTCAAACTGTCGTACCGACAACTCACCGCGTTTCGCTGTCGTGCGCCAATGTATCCATCGTCGCGAATCGCCAGTTTGCCAATTGCGAAGTCCATAAAATTCACCTTCGTGAACGCTCGCCCTCGGAACTGCCTTCGCAGTCCCTTCAAGTTCCGCGTGCAGGAGTGAACGACAGGCCGGAAGCAATTTTCCAAAATGTGGATGGACCATCAGGTCGACAGAGTTGTCAATCACTCGCCAGCCTCGACCGAGCCCGATAGGAAACCGAGTGGAAATCGTAGTCGAACCGACCCGATATCGACCCCTTTCCAGGAATCGCAATTCATAACGAGCGGAAGTTGTTCGTTGCGGTTGAACTTCATTGACTAATACAACACCTTTTTCGCTAAGGCGTTTAAAGTTGGGTTGAATTTTCTGAACTTGATCTTCGGCTAACAGCAACCAAGTTCCAAGCCAACGTCGGGTGTTGGTGACGTCAATTGAAATATCCGTCGGCACGCCAACCATCGTTCGCAAGGGAAGACGCCGACGAACTTTCAAGCCCTGCAATGTTTTAGTGTTGAATCGCCACTGTAGATTGAGCAGGCCAATCATGGTGCCCGCGAGTAGTATGAGCAGATTGATTTCACGAATCACAGCGCCCACGAAAATGAATAGCAACACAAACAGGAAATGCCATCCCTCGCGAGTCAATCGAAAACGAACGATCGCGAGATTTCGCGCACGATCACGTTTCCGCTTTCGCCGCCAACGCTGCCACAGCCATCCGGAATAGCTCTGCGAACTATTGCTAGCTTGCGGGTCGACGTTGGCTGCCGTGGGTGTTGGGGCGGACATGCGAGAAGCTTGAAAACAAGGGCTACGATCGAGATGCTAAAAACTCGAACTTACCAGAATGCCTGCATTCCAACAATCGACTTGGATTGTGAAGTCGGTCCAAATTTGCTACTCCAGAGCGCGGATATCTGACCGATAACAAACTGAGGTCCGAGAGTTTTCGAGCGAGGATTCCATGAATTTAGTTCCGCGTACAGCCTGGCTGATTATTGGCACTTGCATTTCGCTTGGATGCTCCCGATTCCAATCGCCCTTGCATCCGCAATCTATCACGGCGATGAAAGTCTACGAGTCGGCAGAATTACGTGAGAATGAGCCCCAGATTCAACGTGGAGAGCGTAGGAAAGTTGTCGACGCTGTAGGCTGGGTCGTTGGGATTCCAAGCAAAATTCTGCTTTGGAATCGCCGAGTCGAAAACCATAATGTTGGACCGGAGACCGAAGCTGCGATCGCGGAGTACTTGCAAGTCAACAATTTGGACACGGTGCGAGTCCGCCTGAATCAATATCGGCCGGGTGAAGATTGGCGTCGACTCGTTCGCAACAAGAGTGTCGGAGCGGGTTGGCGGTACACATTCGGCGCCGTCAGTGTGCTCGGCGAAACAGTGATTCCAGGCCGGATATTTGGCGGCGATCACTTCAATCCCTTCACGAACACTATCCATATCTACTCGGATGTGCCCGTCATCGCGATGCACGAGGGCGGCCACGCAAAAGACTTTGCACGCCGCAAATGGAAAGGGACATATGCAGCGATTTACACGCTACCTATCGTGCCGCTTTATCATGAATCAATCGCCAGTCGAGATGTCGTTGCTTACCTCGCAGCTATCGGGACCACAGAACAACAAGCGAGCGCCAGCCGTATACTCTATCCTGCGTATGGCACATATCTCGGTTCCGCAGTCGGCACTTTCATTCCCAGCTACGCTAGTCCAGTTTACTATGTTGGCGTTATCGGCGGTCACATTGCAGGTCGTGTAGACGCACGTCAAATTGAGCTTTCAGCGATGCTCCCGGGCGCTCGCGATCACGTGCCCGACTATACGCCATTGCCTAGCGAGTAATCTGTTAGATTGTGCGTTGGACTGAGACGCTGCGCGCAGCTACCAATGCAGAAGCAATCAAGCTTGTCGTCTCAAAGAGAATTAGTTTAACGTGCTGAGTGGCGATAAAGCAAGCGTCTTGGGAACGTCCCGACGCTTTGCTTAGGTGCCATAGCAAGGCGGTGGTAACAGTTGGGAGAGCCAAGGCAGCAACGTGGCGAAATTACCCCAGCAGTAATCGATGACGCCAAGAGGTTGCAATACGTTTGTCATTGATGCTCAGCATAAATTTTCGCGGAAGCGTAACGGTTCGCATTCACCGAGTCGCCGGAGCAGAGTCACCATCAGCAGGCGGCTGATCGGCGACTTCGGTGCAATGCTTGGTTCGTTGCTTCCCCTGCCAGATCGGTCTACCCGATTTTTCTAGCCTAGCCTGCGCATCCCGGAGATATGCGTCCGTATTTCCATTCCAATCAGCCAGGAGCTTACGCCTTGCCGCGTGCAGTTCTTCCAATACCGGGTTTTGCATTTTCACGTTCCACCGAAAAATTCGATTGGTGCGCAGACCAACATGCCTGATAGCCCAAGCTCGTTC
>JANNNN010000735.1:0-6362 GCA_031398555.1 Planctomycetia bacterium
TGAACAGCGCCATTCCGATCGCCACCTCTTCTAGCGTGAGATTGCCCAAGACGATGGGCGACGTACCCGGCTCGCAGGTGAGCAGTTTGGCAACGGCGAATGCCCCGCCATTGACAGCGAAGAGCAGCCCATATCTCCGATACTTGCCGTCCTCGTAGGCCTTGAACGCCTCCGGGGGGTTCTTTTCGCTGCTCTCTACCACGCGCTTCACTCCTGGTTCGTCGATACCACCGACCGCTGATGTTTACGCTTTTTAAAGTTAAGTGAACTCATTGTCGAATCGCTGTAAATGCGGGTAGTATGAAATATCAACGCACTCCCCACGTTGGAAGGCGATTTCAATTACCCTATTCTACCCAACGTTATTGGGTAAATGGTGTACCACACGGCTAAGTTCGCGATCAACTATGTAATTTGCAGCCAGTCGGTCCTGTTAACTCCCCGGTATTGCCTTCTGAGAGACTTAGAGAGTTCGATACTTTTGATCGGGGTCCGGAGGGAACCCTATTGGTCCGTTCGGTTTGCAGGCGATGGGCCCCATCTTTAGTAGCCTATATGCGTGCCGTGTCGGTTGCAGCGCCGGGTTCGGCGTCTTGCGAGCTACTGGATCGGCTTGTCCATGTAGCGGTAGACTTTCCACGCTCCCGATTTAGTCTGCACGAACCAAATTGCAGTGCTTCCTGTCCGAAGTAAGTAGCAGTCGTCGCAGTCCTTGCGGACAACTCGAACCTCTGCGGAGAAGCCGTTCTTGAGGAAGTCTTCGTTGATGTCGTCACTGTACTCCCGCTTATCCTCCGGTCGGGCCTTCTGACTGGTGGGCACGGCATGGGGCAGCATGTAAGCGGCAACGCTACCGCCTTTGGCGGAACGCACGAAGCCCGTGTATGTCTCTCGCAACGCATCCGGGACCGGCTCATTGCCCTTATATGCCCGGAACGGATTGGGCACATCGTCCGTCGCCAGGGCCACCGAGCAGAGGGCGATTCCAAATTTCAGGGCGATGGTTGTCAAGATTGATTGCATCGTTCAGTCTCCGATAGTTGCTTGGTTTTGACGGCAAATAGGCCCAACAAGTGGTCGGGGATGCTTTCGAAGACGGAGCCATTCGCCTTTGTCGCTGACTCCATAGTCTGCCCAACACGCCGTACAGGCAAACGGCAAACCGAGTGCCAACGTAACGATCAAATTTCTAGACATCTCCAAATTGGTTGCGCGGTCGAAAAGACAGACGCTCGACGCACCAGAGTGAGTTCCCAATTGCCGATCAGGAGAGAGGCGATTCCTGTTAACTCCCCGGTATTCGCCTCCCGAGAGACTCAGAGAGTTCGATACTTTTGATCGGGGTCCGGAAGCAACCCTATGGGTTGCGTTCGGTGTGCGGGCGATACCCTCTTCGAAATAGAGAGTGGGCAAAACGCAAAAAACCAACGATTTGTTGGTAGAAACGAAAAACGCCTGGGAACTGCTTAACAGCTCCAGGCGTTAACTGGTTTGAGCAGAGGTTTCCGATGGGGAAACCGTCAGCTCCCCGATCTGTACGCTCTCTGCAATGTGTCTCTGAGTATGCATCAACCTAAGGTGTTTATTTGTAGTGACTTAGGGGTTTCGTGTTCGTTCTGGTCGTGCAGCACGTCGCAGATTGGTCACAAAACCGCCCCCTTGCAGGTCGTAGCAATCTGTTAACTGTTGAAGTTTTTTTCGCGATCAAAATCGGCTGCCGACCTGGTTAACAGAACATGGAGTCGTGACGCCCCCCTTAAGCGTTTTGCGATGCGAGTTCGGTAGAATGTGCTCTGGAGTTGATTCGCCATCGAACCAACCCAAGCATCATCACCCTGTGGAGCATTCGTTGGAACCGACATCACGACCAAGAGTCAAGATTTGCTGCCTCAGCAATGTTGCGGAAGCGAGGCTTGCTCTTCGGTATGGAGCCGACGCGTTAGGCTTGGTCGCGAGAATGCCGAGTGGACCAGGCGTGATTTCCGAATCAACAATCGCTGATATCGCCGCTATCATTCCGCCATCGGTGGGTTCCTTTCTGCTGACTAGCCTGGCTTACCTTGAACCGTCAGAAGCCGTAGCACTTATAGACAACGATAAATTCGGTTGAGGATTAGATCCGGACGCTTTGAGAGGCGCAATCCATTGGCATCACAAGTTGTTTAGGTACCAGGGAGCGCATCAGGACGTAATCGAGGCCTGCCGCAAGGCTGATTGGATCGATGCCACGCAAGGTTGGGTCCGCAAAGGAATAAGCAGGTCTGCCATTGCCACAGTCGAATCAACTTTTCCCAACTGCGGGTTTCACAAAGCCCTCTTACGGTTGGCGAAAGAATACGGCGGTTCAACAATCGTTGGCGGCTTCAAGGTTATGCGTGGCATTGTAAAATAGTGATGCTCAGTTGTCTTAGAAGAATGTGGCAGCATTGTTTTGGAGATAGCACGCAATTTGAGGCGTTCCTGGATTCATGGCGAAATCGAATTTATTTGAACTACCCGGCATCGGCAAAACATTCGTCAAAGACTTGGCTCGTATCAACATCTTGTCGATCGATGACTTGGTCGATCAAAACGCTGACCAATTGTTTCTCGACCTTTGTCGGGCAAACGAAATGGTCGATCATAAAACCAGCAAAAACTATCTCTATGTGATTCGTATGGCCGTGTACTATGCGAACGGTGGACGCGACAAATCCAAGCTTCAGTGGAATGCTTGGAAAGACTAAGGATCTCATCGGTACTGCATCATGGAGATAACCTCGACCATCAGAGTCTCGTGCCGAGCCGAATGGCGATCTTGGCTTATGGCAAACCATGCAACGGAAACTGAAGTCTGGATTGTTTCCGCCGAAAGCTCTGGACAACCTAGCATGACGTCAATTGGAATGATGGCGAACGATTACTGTGACCATTGAATCCTAGTCACCAAGGGTGAACGAGCAGGTGGAGAGCCTTTGTCATCTATCGCTCGCCGCTAGCCGACTTCCTACAGTAAAGACAAACGCTATTCAGTTTCGGATTGCATCGTGGTTCACGTACTTGTAGGCAAAGCGAATGAAACGCAAGCAAATGATTTACCTTTCAGCGATGGCGATTCTCGTTTTGGCCGGCGTGTTTGCTTGGAATACCATGGCGAGGGCAGCCTACGAGTCAGCGGAATACAAGGTTGTTACTTCAGATGGCAAATTCGAAGTTCGCGAGTATCCCGACCTGATGCTGGTCGCGACCACAACCAACATGGACGCTCAAGGCCGTGATGGCAGCTTCATGAAACTGTTCCGCTACATCAGCGGCGCGAATGAATCCGACAAAAAGATCTCGATGACTACGCCGGTCTTTATGGAAAACGACAAAGCGGAATCGGCAGTGCAAATGGGTTTTGTCATGCCAAAACAGGTAGCCGTAGACGGAGTGCCAGCGGCAACCGGCGAAGGCCTCGACGTTTGCAAGCGAGTCGGAGGGCGATTTGCAGTTCTGCGATTTTCGGGGCAACTTAATTCCAAGGTGGCCAGGGAATCGGAAGCCAAGCTTCGAAACTGGATGGCAACCCAAGGGCTCGCCGCCGACGACTCAGTCGAATCCAGCGGTGTGGAGACTGCTGGCTACGATCCACCCTTCACACCGGGGCCGCTGAGACGGAACGAAGTCTTGATCCGTTTGAAGTAGAGCGATTCGCGACAGCGCTCTCGTTGGCCTTGAGGTTGTCGCCAACCCGTCGTTTGTCGTGAAGTACTTTAACTCGTTTCCAATCGAAAGGCATACGCCTTCCCTCTGGCTTCCAAACCAAAAGCGACCCTTGCTGTCTTCAAAGATGGAAATGATTCCGCTGGAATACTTGAGTTGTAATCCCGCATCGCGCGGCTTCATGTCTGTTTCCAACACACGTTCAGACGGCGTTTCTACGTTATCTCGGTCCGAAGAATGTTGACTCGAGCAAGAACTGAGCAGCACGACGACCAGCATGACGGTGCAACTGGCACGTACGCTATTAATTTCTCTCACTATTTTTCCCTATCTCTTTTCTCTGTCTAGCGATCACAATCACCCGATTGCCGCCAAGTGATTTTCACTCTACGAAACGCCCGATCGGAGGCTAAGTCGCATTGCTTCGTTTTCCGACGCTTTTGTTTCCAGAATTAATCACCGCCTGAATTCGCCGTTTCTTTTCGCGTCATTGCTCGCCGTCGGACGCTTACTTATAGTTGCGGCAAATGTCACGACACCAATACTCGGGTTCGGAGCAATTAAGAAGTCAACCATTGACTTCTCTTGGACCTTAATCGCAACCGAGTAGTCAAGGCCATGTTCATCCATAACTGTCGAGAAAATCACTTCGCCATCGACAATAATGGTCGCTCGGCATTCTCCACTCCAATTAGCACCCCATGGCATTACTTTCCCGGTATGGCCTGATATCGTCACGGTTCCAGATGCATCGCTAATCCATCTTCTCGTTGCCCATTGTTCAGCCGTGGAATAATTGGCAGGTCCAATAGCACTGTTTGCGTGGCCTCCTTTGGCCCACAGTGAAGTGTAGGACCGACCATCTTCAAGATACCAAACGTCACCAATTGTGAATTTGCTGTGCCTACTAAATCCATTCCGTACATCCGTCCCGAAATTCTTTAGCAGCTTGAAGTCCGTCAATTGGTTGTACTTGCCATCAGCATCTGTTGAGAGATCCCAATATCCATAATACCATCCGTTTTTGCCTTGCTCATTACTGAACTCGGCGACAGAATCGCCAATCACATCCGTTGATTCGCTGGAACGCGTTTGACCAAGGCAAAAAATTGGAGCAAAGGTCAAGACGCCAAGAGCCGTCAACGTTGCAAACGATGAATAGTAGTTGATTGTCATGGCTTCGTAGGGATTGAGATAGAATCGATGCAGCGAACTGGTAATTCTCGCACGCTGGCCGGAGGTACAGTTGCAGTTTACTCCGTTTAGCCGCTCAAATGAGATGTGAGAGTCGGATCAATGCAACGGAGCGGAAATGTTTGTCCAGATTCACTCGTTCTTGGTTGAGTATGCAATGACCTCAGGGATACGAATGCGCTGGCGTACCGACTGGATGAACGGCTCGTCGCGATCTGGTACAAGTCGGCTCCAGTCGCTCCTGTCATACAATTGGTAATCAACTGGATCGACGATCTTGGCCGAGTCGTTCCAAAGCATGATCAGAGCACGCGCAACCGTCGCCACGTTGATCGGCTGCCAGTTACGGTTCAGTACCAGAACAGGCTTGAGGATTGAGGCTGGAGACTTGAGGTCAGGCTGGAGACTGTAAACTGGAGGCGTGAGTGTTGCGGCTGTCATATTCGATTTTTGAGGAGTTGAAAAATGCGGGATCACAAAAAGTTACGAGGGTAAAGCTGAACTTTCAGGCGACTCGCCTTTCGAAGTTGTCTAACGCCGCTTCGATCTTGCTTCAATTGCTAGAAGTACGAGCACACATCTTCCGTTATCGATAACATTGATCCCTGCTTCCCGTGCGGCATGGCTTGCCTGGGCATCTTCTGCTCCTGGTTGCATCCAGATGTTCTTTACGCCAGCTGCGACGGCTTGTTGGACGACTTGGCGAGTCACACTTGGCGGAGTGACGATCGATAGGGACTCGGGGACTACGGGCAAGTCAGCGATCGTGGCGTAAGCGGTTTGGCCTTCTATTTCGGGTGCTGAGGGATTTAGCGGATAAGCAGTGCGGCCGGATGCAACGAGGGCTTGGAAAACTTTGTTGCCATACTTCGAGCGGTCGCGTGATGCGCCGGCAACTGCAAAAATCTTTGCCGCGAAAAACTTGGCAGCGGGCGATTCGGTATTTTCTTGCATGGCGACCGGTACTTTTCAGTTTCTTATGCGTTTAAGGGAATAAGGACGCATGGTGCTGTGTCTGTATTTTCGCGAAAGCTGATTTTCTTGCGAACCAATGTATCAGCTTGGCGTCTATATCTCTGAGCACGCAAGCATGAGCGTGCGATGGAATCTAAAACTAAATCAAGTATCGGAACTGGACAAATGACTTCAATACGGCTGAGTACCGAACGTTATCAAGATTGCAGGAAAGGCATCGTGTTGCAAAACGCGAATATGCTCCCCTGCAATTTTGAGTTAGGGCATCCTAAACGTAGGTGACACTCGGCCGATTGGAGTCTTCGGACAACGTTGGTAAACCCGGTGTCGCCTCTGAGCAACACCGGGTTTTTTCGTGCCTATTTCCAACGTTTTACAAACAGATGGACTGGTAGCTGAGACGGTATAGCGCTGGCCTGAAGAGCCGGAGAGGAGGGTTCGAGCACCTCCCAGTCCACTGAATGCGTTGCTTGCAAGAACACATAGAGAACAACTGCGCTAGAGGTGCG
>JANNNN010000833.1:0-8919 GCA_031398555.1 Planctomycetia bacterium
GCACCCAACGCGTATCGCCTCGCCAAGCTACTTCGTCTTCACCGTCATCTGGCCCAGAATTCATTGCCAGCAGTTCGCTAAGAAATCCGTTTTGCTCTGCCTTCGAGTTGAGGCCGAAGGACAAATCGATCAACTTACCTCGCAGTTGACCGCACTCATTAACAATCACTCTTCCGAAACCGATCAAAGGTGTTTGCGCGATCGATATCGTTTCAGATCGTCCGTCGATTGATTGAGCCGACTGAGTCACGATTGCCAGGTTAGCTTGAGTTGGGCTATTCAATCCTTCCCAAGCTTGGATGAGGTAAAGAGGTGCGAGGGTCGTCAGTTGTGTGCTGCGGTCGAGGGCTTGAGCGTCCAAGTTGGAGTCACTTGGTGCATCCAGTCCCCACAAATAGACAATATTCGACAGACCTTGATCGCCAGTCGTTGACTTAGAAAGCAGTCGTTGGAAATCTTCGCGTGATTCTGGATTGACTGTAAATAGCGATTTCCCGTCGAACTTGAATGAGTCGCCGATATCGACCTGTGACACCTCGAATCCAAGGTTTTTCAATTGCGACACTAAACGCGAACCGCAACCTCGGCCGTCCTGGAAGACTAACCATCGCTGGGCATCTACACTGGCGAGTTGCTGAATAACTGCGAGGTCCTGTTTCACCCATTCATATTTGTAAGCAAGGTCTGAAACGGTTTCGAGCGGCTTTCCACCGCCGTGAACGCGCTGGCTTGCAAACCCTTCGATTGAAACGAGCAACTGCCCCTCTAGATCAAAAATGTCTATGTCAGCAATCATCTGTTGCGAAGTCTTGCTAACAATCCGCACATGACAGCGCACTTGTCGTCCAGCCGATCGCGTAAATCGTAGTCGCCTGATCTCGGCTGGCAGGTAAAGACCTCCGAGCGTATGATCGAAGTCCGCATCTGCGGCGATCATCCCATGGAAGCACGCGTCCAGAATGGCAGGATGAGTCCCGTAGGTACCGGCGGCTGACATGGGGATTAAGTCGACGTCTAACCAAGCCGCGCCATCTTGTCGTGACCCATGTTGGACACCTCGAAAGGCTGGGCCATATTCAAGCCCCAGTCGCTTGCAGTATTCATACAAACGAAGCCCTTCAATAGATTCCGAATAATGTTCCTTCGACGCCGCGTGGCTGACGCTGCCTGCGCTGCTGGCGCTGGTGCCGAAATCGGGATGTGAACTAACCTCGGCACTGAACAGGGGCATCCATTCGTCATCCTCGGTGGAGCGAAACTGCATTTCCAAGGATCGACGATCGTCGCGATAGGTTGTTTCGATCCACTGTGCACGACCCTCCGCTAGAGTGCAGGGATTAAGGAATTGAAGGCGATCTAGTTGCACCGAATTCGACGACGAAATGTGACGGCCGGCTGCGAGAGCACTTTCGATGATCGCGGCTGCGGGATAGACGCAAACGCCTCGCACGCGGTGGTCCGTCAAATAGGTCTGAAGTCGCAGATCGATCCGCGACCCCCAGCTGCGTCGCGGTCCGTTTCGTGATTCACCTAAAAGTGGGTGCGACGATTTGCTTGACAGCGAAAGTCGGGTTTGCCGTGACTCAGACCAGCATCGAATGCGTTGAAACGGATAGTTGGGGATCAGCAGCTTACGGGTCGGTGCAGTGTAGTAACCACTCCAGCGAACGTCAGCTCCTAGTTGATACAATTCACCCAACGATCGCGCCAAGCACTGCAAGTCGTTCTGATCGCGGTTCAGCGATGGCAAAGCTGGAACAGTTTTTCCATGCGTTTGGAAACACTCTGCGATTGAATAAGCCAGAACCGGATGAGGCCCCAATTCGACGGCGACTTCGACGTTTCTTTCTGACAATTCTTGCATCGCGTCAGCGAAAAGAACGCCATGCCGCACATTGTTCCACCAATATTCAGCAACTAACACGTCGCCCGCAATGGTTTTTCCTGTCACCGTCGAAATCAGTTCGGTGTGATTCTTCTTTGGTCGAATCGAACTGAGTGATCGCAGCAGTTCATCGCGGACTGGGTCCATGTGCGAACTGTGAAAAGCATATTCGACTTTCAATCGCCGAACGAAGATGTTTGACGTATTGAGTTTGTTGAAAAGTAGATCGATTGCCGAAGCGGCGCCTGACAGAGTGATTGACGAAGGGCCGTTTATCGCCGCGATGGCAACTTCATCCTGAACGTCCGACAACAGCGGACGTATTTCTGCGGGCGATAGCCCCACCGCCAACATTGCGCCGCGCGACGACGCGAGGTCCATGGTCCGCCCTCGATGGAAGGCGACCGCGCACGCATCACCGAATGTCAACGCACCAGAAATATAGGCAGCGGCAATCTCGCCGACACTATGACCAACGACCACCGCTGGTTCAATGCCCCAACTCTTCCAAACGGCCGCCAATCCAACTTGAATCGCAAACAGACTTGGCTGAGCGATGTGTGTGTGCTGCATCCGAGAGGTTTCTTCAGCTCGGGAGAGCTCTTCAATCAATGACCAATTGCCGTATCGCGCAAATTCCCGACCGCAGCTATCGATGACTTCGCGAAATGCAGGGCAGTATGAAAGCAGATGGCGGCCCATTGCCCACCACTGCGGCCCTTGTCCGGAACAAACAAAAGCGATTTTTAGCGGTTCGCCGGAACGCGAGCGGCTAGCGTTACCCGAGTGCTCTAGGCTTCGCAACTGTTCAATGAGTTCGCTGTGCGTCGTTCCGCAAACAGTCGTGCGATAGTCTAAGTGGCTCCTTCGATGCGCTGTAAACGATGCTGCTTCCGCGATATGCAGTTCGCTTCCACTGGATTCTAACCAATTCGCCCAATCCTTGGCCAGTTCCATCAATGCGGCTTGACTGCGAGCGGACAAAGGCAAAATTACCGGCAATTCAAAGGTATCTGAGATCGGTGAAGTGGAACTAGGCGTCTGTTTAACGGATACTGCCGGTTGTTTAAAAAATTGACGATGATTCTCAGGTGCAACGGATTGTTTATGCCCGATGGGCGACTCTTCAACAATTATATGTGCGTTCGCGCCGCCGTATCCGAAGCCGTTGATTCCCGCCAGCCGAGTACGATTCGGTTGTCGATGCCACGGTTGTAAGGAAGTTGGCACTCGCAAGCCGAGGTTTTCAAAATCGATGGCTGGGTTTGGATGTTCAAAATGGAGTTGAGCCGGAATGCGCTGATGGTGCAAAGCCAAGGCAACTTTAATCAAGCTCGCCATGCCAGCTCCGGCTTCCAAGTGACCGATATTTGTCTTCACTGACCCAACCCAACACGGTTGATTCTTAGCGCGACCTTCCGAAAGTACGTTTGCCAGCGCGTTGGCTTCAATCGGGTCACCGATTGCAGTTCCAGTTCCATGGGCCTCGACATACTGAAGTTCGGAAGTCGAAATCCCGGCCCGAGCGCAGGCTGTCCGAACAAGCGCCGCCTGCGCGGCTTCACTGGGCACAGTCAACCCAGGCGTACGTCCGTCTTGGTTCAATGCCGTCGAGCGAATGACGGCGTAGATACAATCGCCGTCACGCATTGCATCTGCGAGCGGCTTGAGCAGCACCATGCCGGCTCCTTCACTCCGCACGTAACCGTTCGCTCGGGCATCAAACGTCTTGCAGCGACCGTCCGGCGCGAGCACTCCAAGTTGACTGAACGCGACATAAAAGTCTGGCAGGATTAGCGCATTGACACCACCCGCAAGCGCCATCGTCGAATCGCCATTCCAAATGCTCTCGCATGCCATGTGAACAGCGACCAGCGACGAAGAGCAAGCTGTATCCACAGCCACACTTGGCCCACGCAAATCAAAACAGTAAGAAATTCGGTTAGCCGCGATGCTCGATGAGCCGCCCGTATTGCTGTAAGCGCTAATGACACTGCGATCTTCCGAACTAAGCCCTGCTACGGCGTAATCAAAACTTGAAATGCCGACGAACACCGACACGTTTTGACCAGCCACCTTTTCAATTGCTTGACCGCCGTCTTCAATCGCTCGCCAGGCGACTTCCAGCAACATTCTTTGTTGTGGGTCCATGGCCACCGCTTCTCGCGGCGCGATGCCAAATAACTGCGGATCAAACTGATCGATCTCTCGAACATATCCACCCCAGCGACTTTGCGTTTTCCCTGGTCCAGGCTCGGGCGAATAGAATTTTTCAACGCTCCACCGATCAGCAGGCGTCTCTTCGATTGCATCGCGGCCCTCTTCGAGCAATCGCCAAAAATCCTGCCAGTTTTCAACGCCTCCTGGCAAGCGGCAACCAATGCCTACAATCGCCAGTGGTGCACGGGATGCAATTGAATTTTCTCGGTCGCTGTGCATTGATATTTCGCCTGATTGTCGCATCTTCTCTGTACCGCCTTTTGCCTTCAGTCTCCCAAGAATGTTGCCTTCGTCAGACTGACCTGCGCTCTCTTTTCAAAACGATCCATGCGATTACTACTATTCAATATCGCCTTTGAATCGAAAATCGCACAGTAAGAAGAGCGAAAAAAGCAAGACAGACATGCAAGCTCTGTGCCAAAGCTAGCTATATTGGCTTGAAGCTGTTGGCGATTGGGGCTGGGAAGTCTAGATTCTAAATTAAAAGTGCTGCAAAACCTACCTTCGAATAAAGTGCAACGTTTTTGAATCTAGAATGAGAACTTTGATTGCGAAATTATTCGACCACGCAGATTGATGTCGATTCGATTGCAGCGTGCCCCGATTTTCGAAGCGGTCGCGGCATAGGTTGAGCTTGACCGTTGGCATCGATCGTGCGGCAACGAAAAGTATACTTACCGGCTTCCATCTTTGGCAGCATTAACGCCCAGTGCGCGTTTGTAAGTCGCATTGGCCACGATTTCGGCGTACCGTCTCCTGTAAAACCGTGCGTGCCTGGCGGAATCTTCCCATTGATCAGCGAGCTCCAGTTGGTCGGAGCGGGCAGGATTTGAGCATCACTCCAAGAAGCGTTTAGATACCGCGTGAGACATCGCGAAATTCATTTGCCGCAGTGAAGTACGGGGTTGGTTGCGCACCGGCTTTGCCAGCTTTCCGCGTGGTTGACTTGGAAGGGCCACTTTCGTCATCTAAAAAACTCGCCTCTAGTCGTCCTGGCTTTGCATACAACGCCGTCATTCCAACCGTGCCAGCTTCAAGGAAATACCGCCGCGTTAACGAACGATGCTGTTCGAGAAATTCAAGCTTGTTCATGCCTTTAGTACTTCCAATAGGGCACCAGTTGTCGGCAAGCGTCCCACTATGCGATGTTTATAACTTCGAAATCACTGGTTCAAGTTGTCAAGACATGTAAAGTGTAAACTGGATCACGCTTAACCACTTCGATTCACTGGCAAGCCAGTGGCACACGATTACAAATACTGCAACTCTAAACTTACATTTCGCGTTACATAACAGTCTAGGTTTAACTTAACATACTGCTTAGGCAAAGATCTCTTTAACGACGCGACCAGCGACATCCGTCAATCTAAAATTTCGGCCAGCATGCTCGAAGGTTAAGCGTTCATGATCTAAACCCATCGCATACAGCAAGCTCGCGTGAAGATCGTGCATGTGCACTTTGCCTTGCATTGCCCGGAAACCGAATTCATCAGTCTCTCCGTGCGCGTGCCCAGCCTTTACGCCGCCACCTGCCAACCACACCGTGAAGCCACCGGGGTTATGATCGCGGCCTGTACCATTTTCTTGAGCGTAAGGTGTCCGACCGAATTCCCCTCCCCACCAGACGATGGTATCTTCCAGCAAGCCACGTTGTTGCAGGTCGGCCAACAACGCTGCAATGGGTTTGTCAACCGCCGCCGCGTGCTCAGCATGTTTGGGAAGGTTCGAATGCTGATCCCAAGCCGGATTGGCTGAGTTGTCACCATAGTTGACTTGGATAAATCTCACACCCGATTCGCACAGTCGTCGAGCGAGCAAGCATTTTTCACCGTAGGATTTCGTTTCCGCACGATCAATCCCATACAAGTTGAGCGTTGCGGCGGACTCGGCTTCGATGTTCATAATCTCAGGTGCAATACTTTGCATGCGCCATGCAAGATCGTACGAATCCACGAGTGCATCGAATTCTGAATCGCGTACACCTCGTCTGGAGATTTGCGTGTGATTCAATTGTTGCAATAATCGCAGTTGTTCTTGCTGTTCAGCGACACTAACACCGTCTCGATTCAGACTTTCGATCTGCAACGTTTCTTTTCCAGTTCCGCCGATGCGTGTTCCTTGAAATTTGGCCGGCAAGAAAGCGCTTCCATAGTTTCGTGGACCACCGTTACCGACCGATGGCGCAATCGAAATGAATCCTGGCAAGTTCGCATTCTCAGAGCCTAGGCCATATAAAACCCAAGACCCAAATGAAGGGCGTATGAAGTTTGTTGAGCCGCAGTGCAGGAACAAAGTCGACGGCCCATGCGCGACACCTTCGGTGTGCATACCATGCAGAAAGCAGAGTTTATCCACATGCTGGGCCGTTTCAGGGAATAGCTCTGAAACCCACTGTCCCGATTCGCCATATTGCTGAAACCGCCATGGCGACTTCATCACCCGATGCTCGGTTCCACGCTTGCCGGTTTTTGCCAACTGGCGCGCGTCATCGAACGCTTGCTTGTTGCCATCGGTTTTCGCCAGGGCCGGCTTGTAGTCGAACGAATCGACTTGACTGACGCCGCCTTGCATGAATAGAAAGATGATGCGTTTTGCACGGGGGGCAATATGCGAGATCAAGTCGCTTGCGGCAGCAGAATTACCAGCCATCGCTTGAGCCGCGAGTGCGCCGAATCCACACCCAGTCAACTGCAGCGCTTCTCGTCGAGAAATCAAGTTTTGCATATTCGATTCCATATTTTGGTAATCCAGCGAGCGGCGGCACGTTTGGCTGAGGATTGTATTTTGAACATTGACGGGCAAGGTAATTTTGCAGTCGGAAGGCGATGGTCAGGAGTTAGACGCGGGCGAGGCTGTTGAATTTTGAGATACGAACCCAGGCTGGAAGCGCTGGAAGCCTAGGCTACGGGGCTACTCCAAGTAACGAAAATCCAATGAAGCGAACAGCGATTGCACCAAAGTCGCTAATCGCTTCGAATTCAATTGGTGCAAGTTGCTTTCGCTTCCATCAACCAAATATGCGACGCAAGCCGACATTTCATCTTTGGTCGCAGATCGACCGAGACATACTCGGTGCAATTGCTCGATCGCTAACTCAGGCGAAGAAAACTCTCTCTCGATCCATTTGGCGGTCGCTTCCGCTCGGGTGACTACCCAAGGATGATTCATCATGATCAGCGCTTGCGGAGCCACTGTACTGCGCGCACGCTCGCCAATCGATACGCTGGTATCAGCGAAGTCAAACGCTTCAAATAACTCTGGCAGAGAATTTCTTAGTACTGGATGGTAGAGACTCCGCCGAGTCGATTGATGCAAATAGTTGTAATCTTCCTTGACCCCCTGCTTGAGCATCGAACCGCCGACTGCCTCGTCCAACTCGCCACTTGCGCTCAGCATGGCGTCACGGAGGGCCTCAACGGTAACACGCCTCAAATTACCTCGCCACAGCAACTGGTTGTTGGCATCTAAGTGCTGTGCATCCGAAGTGGCATCGATTACCGCTCGACGATAGACATTTGACAACACGATGCACTTAACGAGGTGTTTTGTTGACCAGCCGCTCCGAATCAGTTCATCCGCCAGCCAGTCCAGCAGCTCCGGGTGCGATGGATCTGTCCCAGTGGTCCCAAAATTATTAGTCGTTGTCACCAGTCCCTGACCGATCAGCCAAGCCCACACTCGATTCGCGTACACGCGAGCGGTCAATGGATTGCGAGAATCGCTCAACCATCGTGCTAGCGGCAACCGTCCACTCGATTGTTCATCAAATCTTACCTGCGAATTTTTTCCAACATCCACTGCTGATAGGAAACCACGCGGGACAACTTCGCCCAAGCTATGGACATTACCGCGAATATGAATCGGAATATCTTTGGCTGGCGTCTGCTCGCGAATCGTCATGAAACGAGGCCGTTTATCCACACTTTCCTTTAACTTGGCTAAATCCTTCTCCAAGTTCTTCAGCACATTTTCATGGACGACCGTTTTGGGCTGAGCTTCTGCAGGCTGAGATTCGCGGGGCTTTTCCGGATTTGTCTTTGCGACACTTTCCGCCCCTACGGGCAGAAACTGAACTGCATCGACAACTACATGTCCATCCGATTCACTGTTCGAAATAATCACAAACGCTTGACCATCTTTTTCGAAACGATAGCTTCCGAGAGTCAACCAAATGCCCTCTTCGGGCGTCACTTGTTGATTGATGCGATGCGTCTTCTCGCCGTCAGCGCTAAAGACGACAACCTTGGCATTGGAAGCACGGTTTGGAGCATGCGTGTAGGACATTCGAATTAGATATTGGCCTGGAGGCAAACGTTTTGGCTCGAAAGTCGCTGATTTCTCACCTTTGCCCTTGTTACCGTCATGCAAATATTGCCCGCCAACAAATCCGCTTACAGTCGTCCCATCGACCCACTCACCCACCAGCTTGGCATTTGAATCATCGATAACGATACCTTCAAGCGTCGCGATATCAACCGATTTTTTAGGATCAGCCACCGCTTCATTCTTCTTTTTCAATACTGCAATTTTTTGAGCGAGCTGCTTGATATCCGCTGACAGTTTGTCGAATATTTCTTCTCGATTGGGCTCGATTGGAAGTGGCAGCTCAATCCATTTTGAAACGTTTTCATGCTCCATTGCCACTGTGTTGCGGAAGATTCCAGCCAATGCGTAGTAATCCCGAGTCGGAATGGGATCGAACTTATGATCGTGGCATCGCGCACAACCGATTGTCTGAGCCAAGAATGCACGACCGAGCACTTCTAATTGTTCGTCGATGTAATCCATATCTAGCTGCGTCTTATCTTGCTCTT
>JANNNN010000840.1:0-3278 GCA_031398555.1 Planctomycetia bacterium
CTCCCATTTGACCTCCAGGCCTTTGCATCTAGGCTGCAATTCCCAGATTGTGGGTTCGCTGGTATTTTTTTATTGTCCGTTTGCCTTACCTGAAAGTACTGAGCGTCGTGAGCGTCCATGGATCTGACTAACTGAGTAAACTCTCTTACAAACAGCTGGTTACCTGGTTGTAATTCGATCTTCGCCTTGTATCAAACCTCCGTTGATGGTACGGCCATTTAGCACTCCCTTTGTGTCACCTAACCTAAAGCCGGTCAATTCCAACTCGAATGTAACTACTAGATCGAGTCTATTGTCGCCATTTAGGTCGACAAATCTATATCTTGGCTCGCCTTTCGACGGGTTGCGACTTAGTGAATCTTCGTTGCCAATACGACCAAAACGCAGTGAATTCACATCCACGCTCCTCGCATCGAAGAGTGACGTTGACAGGATAGCAACTTCAATGTGTCCTTTGCTACGAACATTAATAGAGTTTTGAGAATCGCTTGGTTTAATGTCGATAAGAACCGCTGATGTTTCCAATACGTCAGTCAGCAACACCGTCACAGTTCCTTGACCGGAAAGTCCACCATCATCTGTTCCGCGTACAACCAATGTAAAGACGGCGGTAGTTTCATAGTCAAGCATCGATGCGTTTTCGACGCGAATCTGACCAGTGACCGGATTGATGCTAAAAGCTCCACCTGTGTTCCCACTAGCAATTTCAAAGGAAACTGCGTCACCATCGAGATCAAAAGCGGATACCGCTCCTAAGTTCGAGCCAGTGGGTGAGTTTTCCGCAATCCTGAAAGTGCTGCCACTTACGGTAGGGGCATCGTTAACAGGGCGAACATCTAAAGTAACCGTCGCAAGTTCGCTTCCGATAGTGCCGTCAATTGCAAAATAAGTAAAACTGTCGACACCGTTAAAGTTTGCGGTTGGCGTGTAGACGAACGACCCGTCAGCATTGAAAACAAGTGCTCCATGGCTAGGGCCGCTTTCTAATTCAACGGTGAGCGAGTCGTTGTCAAGATCGGAGTCGTTACTCAATACTCCTGGTGCTGACACCGACACACTATCATCTTCGAGAACTGAGAAAACGTCATCCTGCACATTCGGGGCACGATTGGGCACAAAGTTTGTGATAAAACCGATGTCATCAAACCACAAGCGGACGTCAGGGCTTACGATGGCGCCGTCGTACCCAATTCGAAACTCAGTAATGTACTCGCCAGGAGGAGCAGTCAAACCGAAAAACGTATCCCCCTGACTATTGGATTCTGAGATTCTGCGAGATGCGGAAACCGTTCCACCACCAGACAAAAACGCCGTCGTTGTAACGACCCCGTAGTCTCGCCCAGTTAAAGAAAGCGCTGTGATACCCATTTTGACTACATGTTCATTTGGAGCGCTGTTGTCAATCGTACCGAACGCAAACGTTGTGGAACGAAAGCTTTCAAGTCCCGCAAAACCAACCGTCGCGAATGCGCCGGAACCTGAAATCGGACGGTTGCCACCAGGGGTTCCAGCGCCCCAATTGTTTGTCTCGGGTGATGACGGCCAAAAGTCAATGGTTTTCGATTGATCAACGCCGAATTCATACTGGGCGGAAAGAAGCGAGGCGTCGATTACCCCACCAGCATTCTGCGCGAATGCAATAGCAACCTCGGCAGCAAAATCAATATTCGAAATGGTCGATCCAGTTGCGATGAAATCAACAGTATTGGTAGCCTCTAGATTCTCATCATAAACCCCAACAGTCGCAGCTAGTAGGCTGCGGTGTTCAAGTGATTCGAATCCAAGATTTCGCAGACGTCGAGAACGGCTAGCTGGCGCGAAGTGTCTAAGTTTGCTAAACATCGTAGTTAATTCCTCGCTTGAAAAATGGGACCGGGGGTTAATATTTGCGTAGCGCTAAAACTATAAGCGACCTTTATCGCGAATTGCATAGTTCTGCCAGAGGGGAAATGCAGGCCTAGTGCGGTGGCTCGCCGTTCACCTTTGTCGAAAGCTGAATTGTGACTAGGTCGCAAGCCGCCTTGCGAGCAAGCTCGAATCATGCGATCTAAAGCGTTATTAGGATTGGTTTCTACATCTGAGCTAATTGCGGAGTTCCTCCTTGGTCGCATCGCGAATTTCTGAAGCCAAACTTGTAAGATACCAGTCGGAGTCTCTTCCACCGAAGAGCTGATCTATGGCATCATCTGTGACAAGATCGATTGTCAAGCGAACGGTTGTTCCATTTGCGTTAGAGCCTACGCCGCTGCGCAATCGGTTGACACGTGTTTGGTAGTTGCCCGCTCCATTCCAAGCCGTGCGCAAAAGCAACAGAGAATCTAGTTCGTATTCGAGTGCATATTGACCGCCGACGAGAACATCGCCACCGGCGTCACCGTAAAGCTGATCTGCGCCGAGACCACCGAACAAGAGATCGCCTCCCGAACCTCCACGCAGGACGTCATCTCCTAAACCGCCGACGAGAATGTCATTGGCCGATCCACTTGTGATTTGATCGTTTCCGCCCTCGCCATAAACGAATTGTGGAATTGATAAGTTACTACCGTTCCACACATCGTTACCTGCGCCAAGGTAGCCTGTAATCGTATCCACAAAACTCGCATTGAATGCAACCTGGATACCAGTACCGCCAAAGTTGCCACTTGCAATTAATTGCTTCTTTGAATTGCTGAAGCTAATCGAGTCTGCTGAATCGGCCCCGTAGACAAGGATGTTACGTCCATCTTGGACGAAACCGGGCATCACCCTCGTAAAGAACTGCGGATCTGAGGTTGCCAGTTCCTTATCTTGGGCCCTTATTTCATATGTAAATGCCCCAGCGGAGGAAATTGGAACCACCGCGAAAGCTACTCCATTCTCATCAACAAAGAAAGTTCCACCGTTGATGGTCAAGAGTGGTGCATCATTGGGGCCCGGGTCACTTACAGTTGATGTAACTATTGCTAACGAGCGTTCCACATCGACGGTTACTGTCGTCGCGCCAAGTGTCGGAGCAACGTTGACTACCGAGAGTGTGAATTGAGTGAAATAGACTGCGCCAAAGGAATCCGATATCTCAACGTTCACAATCGTTGAGAGGTCGTCAACTGCATCGTAGGTCCAAATAAAAGTGCCATCGCTCAAGATTTGCGCGGAGCCGAGCGAAGTTTCAATGGACACAATGTTATTCTCGGGATCGACTGCTCGTCCAGTAAGAGTGACCGTTTCGCCTTCGTACGTAAACACATGCAGTCGATCCAATGTAAGCACAGGCGCAGTGTTCACGCGATAGCCGAATC
>JANNNN010000860.1:0-6575 GCA_031398555.1 Planctomycetia bacterium
ATGGATCGGCAAGATCACGGAAGCCTCCGGCGGAGGACTGTTGGGCGGCATGGGCATGGGCATGGGCATGGGCATGGGCGGCATGTCCAGTGGAGAAGGAAGTGGTGGAATGGATGGGATGGAGGGCGGACTGGGAGGCATGGGCGGCGGTATGGGTGGCTCAAGTGGTGCCATGGGCCAACAAATGATGCTATCCAAGGATTTGGTAACTTGGCGTAAACCGAGTCAAGATGAACTTATCAATTCAATCCGGCTCTGGCGGGGCACTTCGCCAACCGTTTACGAGATTTTGTACACGCAAGAAAACATGTGGATTCTCGAAGGAATCATGAGGATCATCGCTAAAACGAATGAAGGTGCCAAAGCAAACTTTCAGACGTCAATTAAGGAAATCGAATTCATTCGCATTGGAAAACCTGCCGTAGGCCGTGCGGGAACGATTGATATTCCGATGGCTTCTTCGGGCGGAGGAATGGGTTCCGGAGGCATGGGAATGGGCGGAATGGGAGAGGGATCTATGGGTATGGATGCAGGTATGGCTATGGGGGACAGCGGAGGCATGGTGGAAGGTGAAGGATCAGGATCAGGATCGGCAATGGCGGGTGTTGAGGGAGGTGAAGGCGGCGCCGGTACGGTCATGATTTCCGATCCCGCGTCGGGACGTTATGTAGATTCAACGTATGCCCCAATTACAGGCGACGACCTGCGTACAAAAATGCAAAGTGAGTCGCCTGAAGACGCATATTTTGCGGTGGCCAAACGAGTCCCAGTGCGACTTCGATTCATCATGGATCAACGCAAAGTTCCCCAGTTTCTGGCAGATTGTGGTAACGCCGACCTAATGCTTGAAATCCGCCAAGTTCGTTTGGGCAATACTATGGCTGCCGTTTCAGGATCAGCGGGTATGGGTGGCATGATGGGAGGGATGATGGGCGGCATGATGGGCGGCATGATGGAAGGTAGTGGCGGAGGTCGAGGCGGAATGATGGGCAGTGGAATGATGGGTGGAATGGATGCTGGCGGTGGTGAGGGATACGGAAGTGGTGGTATGGAAGGCGGTATGGGCGGAATGATGGGTGGCATGGGTAGCGGCGGAATGGGAATGGGCGGAGCAGGCATGGTCGCCGCCAAACCCTCCTGGGAAATGCCTGTTGAAGTTTACGGTGTTATCTACCTGTACAATCCAGTTTCGATTACCAGACTCGGTCTCGATAAGGTGACCGAGAACACTGAACTCTCTGACAAAGTTGATACTCCAGCCCCAAGCCCAGAAGCAGTTCCGCCCGAGGCAGCCCCTGTAAATCCTGAAATTGGTGCTCCTGCTGATCCGAATGCAACTGCGCCGAATGCAACTGCGCCGAACGCAACTGCGCCGAATGCAACTGCGCCGAACGCTGTACCGGCGAATGGTGTACCGGCTGTCGGAATTCCTGCGCCAGCCGGTGGAACACCTGCTGCTCCGGCGAATCCTAATGGCGGACAACCGGCGAGTCCCAACTAGTTTATTTCTTGTTAAGCGTTTCGATCAAATACCCGTGTTTTGGAATTCAAGGAGTAACCCAATGTTTGGCAAGAAAGACAAAGCTGAAAAGGCTGTGAAGGCCGAAAAACCAGCGAAGGTTGTAAAGGAAAAGGCTCCCGCCAAAACGAAGTCCAAGAAGTCTAAGGCTTCCTCTGGCAAGAGTGGTCCAAACTTCTTTGCGGCACATGTTGAAAAGCTGATTCTGGGAGTAGTTGTAGCGGCTACGGGTTACGTGATATACGATGGAATCAGTCGTAAGGGCTACCCAACCGACCGTCAACCGACAAGCCTCAATCAAAGTGCAGGCGACGCCCTCCAGCAAATTTCTGTGGATCACACTGAAGCGATATTTGCCGAACGCGAAATTAAGCACGCGTTCGTTCCAGAAGTCGAGAAATCACGACGTCCGATCGAATGGAAAAAATTTTCCTTGGGTTCGTTGCAGAACGAGAATTCCAGTGGTCCTGTGGAATTGCGTGGCGATCCGAAAATATTGCCCCCAGAACAACTGGTTGTAAAGTGCGTCAGCGGCGCAGTAGCAATTGAAGTTCCTAAAGAGACTCCAGATCCATTCGAAGTCTTCGAAGACGCTCCGCGTATAACTATCAAAAAACCCAAGCCACCCAAGAACAAGGAAGAACCCGAAGAGGACGAGGATAAGATCAAGCCTCCGGCTCGACGCCTTATGTCAAAGTATGACCTAGGTGCTCCAATCGGTGCCATGGGTGGAATGATGGGAGGCATGGAAGGCGGTATGGGCATGGGTATGGGTGGCAGTATGGGTGGCGGTATGGGTGGCATGGACGGTGGACGCGGCGGAATGGGAAGCGGCATGGGCATGGGCGGCGCGCCCGGTGGTGGCGGAGGAGGAGGACTTGGTGCCAACAAAAATCTTGGACCGAAGACCAAGGTTGCTTCACAAGCCCAAATATTCGTGGCCGCTACAGCACTGGTAAGACACAAAGAAATGTCTGAGGAGTTTGAACGTCAGCTCAAAAACTCTGGCGACTATAATCTGTTGCGTGATACGCCCGTTTATTTGACCTTTGAAATTCAACGAGTTGACGTTTCGCAGAATCCAGGACGTGAAGTTCAAGAGAAGGAATGGAAGACTGTTTCGGACGGTTCCAAGCAGGTCGCAATGCGAAAAAACTGGGCTATTAAAGCTCCATTGGGTCGACCAGTTCCGGAAATTATCGATCTCAACGCTCGACATCCCGGTCTGACAATGCCAATTCCGCCAATGCTGATTAAGGATTATCGGGACTTCGCAAAGCATCCGGCAATCGATTGGGTGTGGGACACCAAACGCTTGATGGCCCCGCCTAAACGCAAGGAAAACAAGAAGGAAGACGAAGGCGAGGAAGACGTATTGCCAGGTCAAGGTTCCGGAGGTGCTGCAACGGGTGGCATGGGAGGAATGGGTAGTGGAATGATGGGCGGTATGGGCATGGGAGGGATGGGGGGCATGGATGGAGGAATGGAAGGTGGCTTCGGAATGGGTGATGGCATGGAGGGAGGAATGGGTATGGAAGGCGAATATGGTGGTAGCTACGGTGGCATGGAGGGAGGCATGGAAGGATATGGCGGCATGGGGATGGGGATGGGGGGCAGTGGAATGGGTGGTAGCGGCATGGGTGGTAGTGGCATGGGTGGAATGACCATGAGTGCTGGGCCGCAACCCGAATATAAGATGCTGCGATTCTACGACATGCTGACACCTCAGGATGTTGGTAAGTCATTCCGTTACCGCGTTCGCCTAATCATGCGCGATCCGAATTACCCTGAGCGAATTAAGAGGCGTATTAAGCCTGGTGAGTATGTTGATTTTGAAATTCCACCTCCTCAACCTAACACTTTGCAAAAAGAAGTTTTTGATCGCATCGCGGATCAGCGGCGGGTTGATGACGCGGCCCATAAAGCAGATCCGAAGACACGCCGGAAGATGCTCGAAACTGAATGGAGTGAGCCAAGTCAGCCCGTCCGCATTGCCGCTCGCGTCGATGCGTTCGCTGGCTTGGGATACGATCCCGCGTCCAACCCTCGCCCTTCCGCGGTCAGCGGAGAAACTGAAGCCAATCTGGTTGCTACGTGGATGGATGCGACAACCGGTGTGACATATGCTAAAGCTTTTGACGCTCGACGCGGTAGCGTCTTGAATTCCAATCTAGCTTCGAAGAAAGAAATTATTGAGTTCGTAGTGCCTGCCACGCGTGTTGTTAAACAACGGGAATGGCCGTTCGCTTCGAACAGCGTCGTAGTCGATATCCGAGGCGGAGAGGAACTAGCCGCTAGTAGTAAGCGTGATGGTGACCCGTTAGCCGCGAGCGGCGAAGTCATGTTAATTCTGGGCGATGGTTCCATGCAAATTACAAACGACATTGACGATACATTCGAGTATCGCATGTACACTTTTGCTGACGAGCATGAAATGGCTAAGAAAGCCGGCGCCAATGGGGGCATGATGGGCGGCATGGGCGAAGGCGGAATGATGGGCGGTGGTATGGGAAGCGGCGGAATGGGAAGCGGCGGCATGGAGGGAGGCGGAGGACCAGCGGGTGGCAAAGGTCGGGGCGGAAAGTAGAATTCGCTCACGCCAAATCTAAGAACAATTACGGCTCAGTGAAACTTCACTGAGCCGTATTTATTTGTGTGAGCCATACCACGATTGTGACGCCTAAGCAATTTTTACTGTGGCGATTGATAGACGTCACCGAGCGCTTCTGAAAGGGCTCGACTGTTGGGGATGTCTTGAGGCCACAGCGTCCAAATGGAGGTTCGAGCCATGATCTTCGTATGGAATTCATCTAGCAATTTGCTGTGCTTCTCGCGTGACATCACCTTTCGAATATCGGCTTGCGCCACGTCGAACGACTTATTGAATCCCGGCTCACGCTCCAAAACTTCGATGATGTGAAACCCTACATCGCTTTCAATAACTTGACTCAAGCGCTTTAACGGAAGGGAGAAAACAGCTTGGTCAATCGCTGCCGACTTGAGACTGCCTTGTGTTGTCCAGTCGAAGAGGCCACCTTCGGCTGCGGTGAAACCTTCAGATTGCTGCTTGGCAACAGCCTCGAATGGCTTACCTCCGAGGTAGACTTGATTGCCCAGGTCCTTAATCAGTGCTTCAGCTTCTTGGCCAGAGTGTTTGTTAAAGCGAACGCACAGTTCACGCCATTTCGCCCGTGAGGTCACTACCCATTCCGCAGCGTGATCTTGATAGTATGCCCACAATTCGGCGCGACTAAATTCGTATTCGTCAGGAACGTATTTGCGTTCGAGCTCAGATGAAAGGACGCGCTCGGTGAACTGGTTTTTCAAAGTTGAAATCGACATCCCTTGTTCCTGCAATTTACGCTCAAGGGCAGCAAGGTCTTCGACTTTGTACTTTTTCATCATGACTGGAATCTGTTTATCATGAAAAATCTGCGCGGCTTTCATCGTTACCTTGGCCTGCATTTCCTCGACCTCTTTCGGGGCCTTGTTGCCGACCATGTCGCGAAAGAACTCTTGGTATAGGGCTTTGATTTCGACGTACTGCGCAAGCACGTCACGAATCAGTTTGGCCTTGAGTTGCTGCTCCTGCGCGGGAGTCAACTTGCCGCGGTTCTTTTCCAAAATCGGCTCGATGAATACCATCATGTCGCCCGCTAGGACGTGTTCTGTGCCGACTACCGCAACTAATTCACCAGCCCCAAAATCTCGAAAACTTGCTGGATCGCTTGCGTTTACGGGAGCACGAACCAGTGTCCCCGGAGTTGGTTCTTGGCCGCGGACAATTAGGTCGGAGGGCGAAGTCGGAGATGTGCTAAGCTGACCAACGGGCAACTCTTTAAATTGCGATTGAGATGGCTGATCCGACGGAGATGCTGGAACTTGAACTAGTCGGTTAGGTGGTGACCAAGGACTTTGGGCACAAGCCTGAAGGCTGATGCAGCAGGTGGCGAGCAGCGGCATGGACCTCAAAAGGCGGTGTCGATTGGCCGTTTTCCTCTGACCCATGTGAGGGAGCGGGCATCTAAAATCGTCTGCGTATACAGGACTTAGGGCATGATTCATGATTACAACTTCGCTTTGTGCAGACCCCAGTGGCCGAAGGTGTCGAACGAAACAAACAAATGTTCTTAGACAAATTCCACACTCCAGAGCAATAGAGAATGTGCTCTTTTGGACTTATTCTCGCCGCACGTTAAGGGCGGCTAAGGCTGGCACAGAACTCGCTGCGGGATAACATTGCCGTGTGAATCGGGGTAGAATACTCGGGTCACTTGACGGCACAGCTTTAGCAGTGGCCTATGCGACAAGTGACACAAACGTAGACTGATTCAGTGAGTTCTCAGGTAGAAAATGAAATTTGGAGCTAATAGATGCATCTGAAACTGAACGTACGAGTGTTTTTACTTGGTGCTTTGGTAACGATTTGCGGAAATTTCGCCTTTGCTCAGGAGGCGAAAACGACCACTGTGGAACTGGCCGACGGCAAGATCACGATGGTAGCCCCGGCCGAGTGGGTTAGCGTCAAGCCAAAATCGAACATTGTCCAATACGAATTTTCTGCCCCAAAGGTTGAAGAAAAAGATAAGGACAAAGCGGCTCGAATCACATTTACGGCGTCCGGTGGAACGGTTGAGGCCAACATCGACCGTTGGTACACACAGTTCGAACAGGCCGACAAGAGTGCGACAAAAGACCAAGCAAAAGTCGAGAAGTTCGATGCTGATGGTCAGACCGTTCACTGGGTTAATATTCCAGGCACGTTTAAGGACACAATGGGGGCTGGCCCGTTCGCACCTAGTAAAGCACCGACGATGCGAGAGAACTATCGCATGCTTGGGGCAATCATTGAAACCAAGGCGATGGGCAACCACTACGCAAAAATCACTGGTCCATCCGAAACGGTGGAAAAGCTAGCGGAAGGATTCAAGAAGATGCTAAAAGAGTTGAAAGTTAAGTCATAATCGTTCCAATACGCTGATTTGTCCTTTTTCGGATTTGAATTTTGGAATTCAGACTGGACGATCAAAAGCGAAATTGGAACAATTAAGCAGGT
>JANNNN010000894.1:0-6366 GCA_031398555.1 Planctomycetia bacterium
TACTATAAAATCAACAAGCCCTTGGCGGCTTCCGCTACGCCAGAAATGTCGAGCACTAGTCTTTTGAGGTTCTAGACCGAGGACGATAGTCGAACCCGATGTCATCAATCCATCTTCGAAGAAGCTCGCGGTAAACGGGGCGCTCCGTCGGATCGCTAAACACGACGGACTCAAACTGTGAAGCTGGCCAAATACAAGCCGAGGTGCCCGTTAGGATCACTTCGCTCGCGGACTCGATCATTGCGACGGAGATGGGCTCACGAACGACTTGCAAGCCGCTTACCTCAGCCAAACGCAAAGTGCGGACCAAACTGACTCCGCCTAGAATGCTCTCCGCAGGAGGGCAAAAAATAATCCCGGCTTGATCGACTACGATCACGTTGGCTGCAGAAGTTTCAGTGACGAAACCGTCCGTGTTAAGTAGGATCGCCCCCGCATGCACACCATCGCGTGTATGGCACTCACGATCTGCCAAGTAGTACTGCATTCGCGCACGAGTCTTCAACTGTGGCGACCAGCACTCGCGAGGCACGTTGCGATTCGATGCAAGAACCAACGGCTGGCCGTGGGCGTGCCAGTAATGGATGGCTATCCAGTTCAGCGGCTGGACGTGAACAATTACGGTAGGCGAGTTAACCGTCGACCTTAAACCAGGCGTAACCAACACAACAATTGAAAAGTCTTTATCGATTAGACGCGACTGATTATGTTGCGCACATTCAAGGATGACATCGCCAAGTTGGCCAATCTCAATCGAATCGATTCCGATGGCCAAACAGTTGGACTTTAAACGATCCAGATGGAGCGGCAAGTCCAAGGGATCGGTGTCGATCGTCCGCAAACGGTCGACGATCATTGCGCCTTGCAGTACACCCCAATCATCGAGCCCCAGATGGACTTCGTTAAGCGGAAGCCATTGGCCGTTCTTCCAAGCAATAGTATTGCGTGACATCAGTTATTCTTTGGGTAACGAATGTCACTGGAAAGTACATTTTGCAGCGCGGTCTTGACCGACGGGCAGTTTCGGTAGTAATCAACTTCATTGTGTGTTCGCCCTGCAGCCCGTGAACAATCGTACTGGACGATGTTGGGCGCCGTCAACAATCGCGAACCACCGCGGGCGTTGATGCCGAGAAAACCAGCAGCTTCAGGCGATTCACGGTCGATGAACCGAAACCGCTTAAGCACGGGATCTACCGAATTGAAAAGATTCACAAGGTGATCCACTTGGTTCAGTGCCAACTCATATTTTCCGCCGGGACCTAATTGTTCGCGATCGAATGCGGGAGCCACCATACTCACTCTGACATTCTGGTGCACTACGATCGGATGAGGGAGCGCACGACCATCGAGAACTCCGCCACCCATTAGGTGCAGTGTTCCGCATATAACTGCGCCACCGAAACTGAAACCCATCATACCTATTGGTCTATCCGTGGAAACGTTCTTTAAGAAGTCAGCTAAGTAGTAGGCTTCAACGTTGGCCAAGCAAGCCTTCTCGCGTACATCGGGTCCAATTCGTCCATCGCGCTCACTCGGCCAAGAAAACAATATCAATCGAATGGGCTTAGTGGTCTGCGCTGCCAACAATTGGTAGACGTACAACCCTCGCTCGCGAGCGTTCTTCCACTCCATCCAGTTGCCGTGCACATACACCACGGTTTGTGGCGAATTGAAGGAAACTGGATCCACGGTGAACTCTTCCAATGTACTTGGTTGATAGCTGCAGCCGACAACCTTCGATATTTTCAAAGGCACACCCAGCTGACATGCGCCGCTTAGATGACGTGAGCTAACCTCCCACACACTCTCCCCCTGCCGCACAGGAAACGCGGCCACGCTAAGCTGGCCAGTTAAGATGCAAAACGAGAAAACAATCACCCACGGGACTACCCGCCCGATCAAGCGGGCAGTTTTAGAGCTGGTCGACTCGATGTGAAAATTCATTTGAAGCAGGGATTTTTGTAGGAGGAATGTCCTAATCTATGAATCAGAAATCGATGTTTGTTTCCGAATCAACCCGCATCCCTGCAAGGGCCGATTGCATCTATCTTTCTGATTGTAATGTCATCGAAGTTACCTGTGGACATTACGCCACAGCCTTGCATCGGCTATTCAGCAGTGAAAGTCGCAGAATGTTGAAAAAATGCAGCATGTTTCGTTTGCACATCGTTTGCTGTGACGTAGAGTTTTGCGGATGGGAATCGAGTCTAGCGGTTGCCAAGAATTTGCCACAGGGGAAAGAGATTATGAAGAAATTACTTTTGCTCGGTTTGTTGTTGGCCCTGAGCACCGGATGCGGACGGGGTTGGTTGCCATGTTTGTCACGCGGCGCAACATGCGGAAACGGTGGATGCATGGGTGCCGCACCCGCTCTGCCCCAAGGTTGCACCACGTGCGTGGGTGGCAACTCAGCCGGCTACGGCGGCTATGAAGGTGAAGTTACGGGAGGCCAGATTGTCGGCGATTCCTACTATGGCGGAAACAGCTACGCGGCAGGCGAGACGTACGTAGGCGAAGGCCCTGCGCCAAGCCTCGGCAGCGGCATACCCATGGCACCGCTCACCAATCCCGGCACCAGACAGCCCGCACCTTAGTCTTGCCAAGCAGTAAGTAACTGGTTTTGTTAGAAACCGGTCAGTGCGCAGTTAGCTGGTTTCGTAAGAAACCGGACGCCTCCGAAACACCCCGTCCGGTTTCTTACGGATCCAGCTGTATTTCTAACGACAACCTGCAACCCGAATCTCGGCCGTACAATACCTACAAGCAGACTAACGGGCTCTAATACTCATCCTCGCTGGCAACCACCCACAATGGAGTTTGCTTTTCACTTCGCAGCCAAGCAGAATTAAGGTGTATGGTTGGCAGATTCAGGGCCCACCCAATTCTGTTCCCGGAGGCAAGTGGCATGTTGAGTTTTCTAACGGTTCGCCTGTGTGCGGCTATCGTTCTGACGAATGGCTACTTTGTCTCATCCGCCGGTGCACAGGACGCCAAAGATGAACCAAAAGAAAAAACGGAAACCAGCCAAAAAGTAGCACCTTTACAATATGTTGAACCAAAGCAAATAGAGATGCTGATCGGCGTTCGGCTTTCGCCCGCTGACTTGAACATGGTGTCGACAATTGTGACCACGGTCTTTCCAGCTGAATGGCCGGAACAGAAGGTTGAGGTAGTCGAAGTCGGCGTGCCTCCCGCTTTCCAGCATGGATTCCGCGATTTGCCCGGGGGCAACAAGCAACTGTTGCTTCAAGCCGCGGTTCTGCCGGCTAACTCGACCATTGAAGCAACGATTAAAGTTCGCGTAGAAAAATCACAAATCGTCGGCCCCACCGAGACGGATCAGTTTGTTCGCCCTAAGCGACCGGGTCGCGATGTCAAAAACTTTTTGGGAAACAGCCCATACATTGATACGACCAGCACCGAAGTGAAAAAGATTGTTCGCGAGATCGACGCCAAAAAGCCCGAGTCGGAATGGAAACGCGTTGAGATGCTGTACGATTGGGTCCGCGATAAGATCGTTTACACCCGCGGCGATCTAAAAAGCGTAAAACAAGCGATGAAGGACAAGACCGGCGATTGCGAAGAGATGACTAGCACCTTTGTGGCGCTATGCCGCGCGGCCGACGTTCCTGCCCGTTGCGTTTGGATACCAGGCCATTGCTATCCCGAATTCTATCTTGAAGACGCTGACGGCGAAGGTTATTGGTTTCCCTGCCAAGCCGCCGGAACTCGGAATTTCGGATCGATGCCCGACCATCTCCCGATCCTGCAGAAGGGAGACCGCTTCAAAGTTCCCGAAGATAAAGACTTACTGCGCTACTTGAACGATTTCGTTAAGTCTCAGGAGCGATATCCACAAGGTGCTGCAAAACCGAAGGTCGAATTCATTCGCACTTTACTCGGCGATGCCGCCAAGCTTCCACCTCCCGACCAAGGTGCCGAAAAACGGTAAGTATAGTAGCAGCCAGGCTTCAATCCCTTCAATTGTCGAAAAAGGAATACTTGAAACAAGCTTGAGACAGATGTCCCCCGGGCATCATGGATGTGAGTTTCGACCTACTGCCGCCGGACGTTGGAATATGCTACGTTAACCGCTCTCAAATCAAGCAAATAGCAATAGGCTCTGTTTGAAAAAGGGTCTGTCCCTTTGGAAAACTGCCTACAATCCGATAAATTTGGTCAGTTGGAAAGGGTTAGACCCCTTTTCAAACAGAGCCTAGAAAAAGATGCTGCGATGGCCAAAGCGACTGACATTCACGTCAAAAAAATCACCAATTCGACGCAAACGTACCTTTACCGCCAACCCATGAAATTTGGTGGCCGAGTTGTTGAAGACGTGTGTGTTCTGCGAACCGAAATTGCAGTGCAGACGACGGGTAGCCGCAAAAAGATCGTCGGAATCGGCGAAATGACCATGGGTAACGCTTGGGCTTGGCCAAGCAAAATTCCTGGCAAAATGACGCTCAAAGTAATGCTAGAATTGGCCGATCGATTGGCCGTTGAAGTTGAAGCGGCTCAGCTGCATGGCGATCCGTTGCAGATCGCCCACGAAATCGGCATGATCCGCGACAAAGTATCTGCGGCCATGGTTGAAGAGTACAAACTCGGCGAACCCATCCCAAAGTTGGCTGCAATGGTCGCCGCGAGTCCACTCGACGCGGCGATTCACGACGCTTTCGGCCGCTCGATCGGGAAGAATAGCTTCGACTGCATGACCGAAGAGTATCTGAATCAAGACTTGAGCGCTTACCTTGGATCAGAGTTTGCTCAGATATACCCCGCCCAGTTTCTGTCGCCCAAGCCACGACCAACTTTAGCGCTTTATCATCTTGTCGGTGCTCTCGATCCGCTCGGCGACGTAGACATCAAGACGCGTTTGAACGATGGCTACCCAGAGACCCTCGAAGAATGGCTGAAAACAGACGGCGTCACTCATTTAAAAATCAAATTGGCTGGTAACAATATCGACTGGGACGTTGGCCGCATCGTCGAAGTCACTCGAATCTGCGAGATGGTTTCCCCCGAGCGACAATGGAAACTTTCATTTGACTTTAACGAGCAGTGCCCGAACGAAGATTATGTCATCGATCTGCTTGAACGCATCGAGCGCCTTAGCCGAGCGTCCTTTGATCGGTTGCAATACATGGAGCAACCAACACCACGCGACTTGCGCATTCGAACTGAAATGACTGTTCACCGAATTGCGCGTTTGCGTCCAGTAGTTATCGACGAGTCGCTGACGGATATCGAAAGCCTCCAATTGGCGAGGCAGCGCGGATACACTGGGCTGGCACTTAAGGCCTGTAAAGGTCAGTCGGAATCGTTGCTGATGGCATCAGCCGGTGCTCACTATAAAATGTTCACCTGCGTGCAGGATCTAACTTGCATCGGCGGTTCATTCCTCCATTCAGCAGCCCTTGCCAGTCGCCTTCCCAAGGTCACCGCCATTGAAGGCAACGGTCGGCAGTATTGTCCCGTTGGCAATGCGGCTTATATGAAGCAGTATGCGCCGATGTTCCGCGTACGCTACGGCACCGTTCCAACGGAACTACTGAGCGAGCCCGGGTTGGGTTTCACCTGGAAACCGCTTGGTGAGCCGCCGGCATGATTTGTTAGGAGCTGTGCGCCCCTTGTGTTGGTGTGCCACTGGCTTGGCCGTTTTGTGTGCCACTGGCTCGGCCAGTGAATCGAAGTAGTTGAGTTAGTTTGATGTTTCACCTGCAAACGCCAGATTGTGGTGCAGGAAAGTTGCCGAAGTTATAAAGTCAGATTTGCTGTGGACATTCCAATGAAATGTCTCGGCCATCTTCTGCTTTTTGCAGTTGCGCTATTATGCGTTCAATTACCAACGCGAATGTGTTAGCGAGGGAACATCGAGCAAGCCGAAGTGTTTACCTCGGCAACGCGACTTTAAAATAGTATTTTGCTAACTGTAACAATAACTTATCAGAAGAAGTACGCTACGCAGGATTTCAGAGGGGGTTCCCCTCGCTAACCCATTCCGGTTAGTAAGATAATAGGCTCAGTAAACAAGTCATGAGTGAATTGAATGGCGATGAGTAAGCTCTGTATTCTCAACGTCGTTGGCCTAACACCGAAATTGGCCGCCCACGCACCCCGCATACTACAGCTTGGCAAACCGCAACCGTGGCGCAGCCCCCTCCCGGCCGTCACATGTACCTCGCAAGCGACGATGTTAACCGGCCTCGCGCCACGCGATCACGGGATCGTGGGTAACGGATGGTACTTTCGTGACACTGGCGAAATCCGTTTTTGGCAACAATCGAACCGCCTGATTCAGGGTTCGAAATTCTACGAAGGCGTACAGACAGCCAAACTATTTTGGTGGTTCAATCAAGGGGC
>JANNNN010000945.1:0-12518 GCA_031398555.1 Planctomycetia bacterium
ACCTGACCAATGTTCCGACTGTTTGGGATGTGACGACCCTAATCATTGGAGGTGGATGGTCCGATAACAAACCTACTTGGGCTGGTGCAACGACAGCTCATTTTCGCGTCGACAATGATTTTTGGTCAAATCACTTAAAGTAGGACTAAACGTGCCATCCAAGTCGACTTGCATTTGGACTTGGCAATCGTGGTTGATCGTCTGTCTGTGGTTTTCCCTATGCGGAGCAGGTTGCTCGCCCTCCGTACGTCGCGATTTCCAGTTTCGTCCAATGAGCGTTTCGGACCATCGTGCGTCCCAAGCCTGGCGCGAGTCGGAGCAGATGATTCCAGTCGGGGCGGTCGTTCCAGATCGACTTCAATTTGAATCCCCAAGTGTTTTTGCAAACGCCGAATTGCTTTACTGCGATGTGACAGTCAATGACGTGATTCGCATCGCGATGAATAACAGCAAAGTATTGCGTGACTTGGGCGGCCGCATCGTCTCACAGCCAAACCAGACGATTACAGCTGACATTCCCGAATTGGTGCGTAGCAATTCAACGACGGGTGTTGCCGCGGCTCTCGCTGCATTCGATGCGCAGTGGAAAGGCACTTTAAACTACAGCAAAACGGAAAACGGTCTGCGCAATCCGATCATTGGCTCAGCGATTTCTACCATCAAGCAAGAACGTGCACTGGGAAGTTTTGGCATAACTAAAGTGGGTCAAGCTGGCACACGGTTTTCCTTGACCCATGGTCACCTTTACGACGCCGATAATGTGGGCGCACCGCCGAGCCGTTTTGGCGAAGCCTTTGACACTTTTATGTTTCTTGAAGGCAGGCATCCTCTAGCGCGTGGTGGCGGCCGGGTTTACAACGCCGTTGCAGGACCAAATTCGCCATACGGCACTTATAACGGTTATTGGATTGCCAGTATCCGCAGTGATATTGCCGATGACGAACTACGAATTTCAACGCGTGACTACGTTTACAATGTCATTCGTGGCTATTGGCTTTTGCGATTTGCCTATGACAACGTGAAGACGCGTCAGTCGGCCAAGGATATCACCTTTGCCGAATTTCAGATTGTCGAAGGCAAGTATGCAGAGGGAGTCATTGATGAGACTTTACTATTCCAAGCAAAAGACAAGTATCTTGCTGCTCAGCAGTTGTACGAAGATTCTGTCGCGGGGCCTCCTGAACGAAAACTGGCTGGTTTATTAGGCCCAACCGGGGCTTTGATCTCAGGAACGGAACTGGGGCTTCGCACGTTGGAACGTCGGTTGCGATTGCTAATCGGTCTACCCGCCGGTGAGGGTGGACTGCTGCGGCCCATCGACGAGCCGATACAAGCTCCGATTCAGTTTGATTTCCAAGAAGTGCTCCGCATGTCCATGGTTTCGCGACCGGAGCTACGTCGCCAAGCGAAAGTGGTCGAAAGTCACCGCATGGAATGGCTAGCCGCTCGCAACCTTCGCTTGCCTTCGGTTGATTTAATTGGATCTTACCGAGTTCATGGATTCGGACATTCCGTATTCGGTGACGCCAATATTCCCGAGGACAGCTCCATGAGCGAGTTCCTAAGGGGAAATCTGCAAGACATTTCCGCAGGAGTGGAGTTCACTCGGCCGATAGGCAATCGGCTGGCAGCGACTGCCGAACGAAACGCGATGGTTGCGATCTCTCGCGAGAACGCCATCCTTGAAGCCCAGCAATTGGAAATATCGCATGAAGTAACCAGCGCGCTGGCTGAGATCGAGCGCTGTCTGCGAGCGGTTCAAACTAGCGAAGAACGTATACAAGTTGCTTCGAAAGCTTTTGAAAACCTGGCAGCAAAATTCGAAGAAGGCATTTCAATATCAAAAGAGAGCGTTTTGGAATCCAAGCGTGCGGTCGTCGAGTTGGAATTGGGCGCGGCAATTTCACGCGTGGACTATTCAATTGCACTCGCAAGCCTCTCTGTTGCACAGGGTACACTATTGAACGAAGTAGCCATATTCTGCGGTTCGGATCTCTCTCTGGCGACCTATCTTCCAGAGCCTTCAGTTAGCGATCCGTTGGGCGCCATCGACTCAGGCTCTGTTAAACAAGGCAATCTATTGCAGAGCGCATTGATGCACAGCAATCTGCATATCGTGTCGAGCGCGACACCAGTTGTAACGCTTGGTCGGCCAGTTGTTAATGATTCTGAGATGGCCAATGCGGTATCATCTATCCAGGCACCCTCCGCATCGAGCCCATCAACTAATGGAGTAGCAAACGTGTCTCTCTCTCCACCACAAGTCGATGCACCTGATCAGGCGACCACCCGCTTAGCCTCGACCTTGGGCGGATAACCGTCGCAACATCGCTGATTGACTCTTCCTTCAGTAAATGCTGGGGCTATTCCAAATCCGCTCATTATCATCCGGCCACTGCGATCGCTTACGGTATCGAATTGCGAGCCTGGTCGCACAGAGCTTGGGCCTCAGCGACGCTCGGCGCTTCAGCGATAAAGCGGACGATCGGCTCGGTGTTGCTGCCGCGAACAAGCAACCACCGATCTGCCCAGTCTAAGCGCAAACCATCAAGTCGACTGGCAGTCGCATCTTGCATCTGAGTCGTCAAAGCGTCGAGCAGGTTAGGTAGTCGGCTAGTGTCGAAGGTGGCTTTGTCTTTGACCATCGCCAGTGGTGGAAGCGATGCAACAATTTGGCTGATCGTCTGCTTGCTTGATGTGAGCAGTTGTAGAATGCGAGCCATACCGACAAAACTATCTCGTACATAACCGACTTGCGGATCAATCGGCCCGCCGCTCCCTTCGCCACCAAAGACCGCCTTCTCAGCGATCATCAAGTCGGCGACGTTGGCTTCACCGACCGCCGACCGCAATAACTTGGATCCGTGCAGGGCGGCGATATGTTGTGAAAGACTGCTACTAGCGCAATTGGTAACGATGGTTCCGGAACGGCTTGGTAGGGCTTGGAGCAAGCACAGGGCAAGCGTCATCTCTTCACCGATGTATTGCCCGCGTTCATCAATTATTGCCAGTCGATCGGCATCGGGATCTTGGCAGAATCCAACATCAAACCCTCCTGATCGAACGCGTTGGCAAACGCCTTGAAGATTTTCAGCTAGCGGTTCTGGTTTGTGTTCGAATTGACCGTCAGGTGTATCGCCCAACAGCGTCAGTTCACACCCAAGTGATTCGAGCAACTGTCGACCAAGGAGACTTCCTGCGCCATGATTGCTATCGAGCAGGACTTTGAATTTGCGGCTACGAACTTGCGATGGTTCGATTGTCTTGAGTACCAAATCCATGTGAGCAGTGTGCGGGTCGTCAAGCCGCTCTAGTTTTCCGATGGCATCGACACCGACCCATTTGGTTTCATTAGCGAGGTAGCCTGCGAGTACTTTTTCTCCCGCGGTCTTGGTAAGAATGCGCCCATCGCTGCCAAAAAGTTTCAGTCCGTTGTACTCTTTTGGATTGTGACTGGCCGAGATCTGAATGCCTGCCACTGCCTTCTGCTGGCGAACTTGAATACCGACAGTTGGAGTCGAAGCCGCGTCCAAATCGATCACATCAAAGCCGTGGGCTGCCAGCGTTGCGCTGACAGCAGCCGCCAACATAGGCCCACTTGAGCGACCATCACGCGATATGACCACTTTTCCAGGGGCCAGCGTCGAAGCAAGCGCTGCGATGTAGCGAGTCGCCACCAGCGGTGTTAACTGATCTGGAATGATGCCACGCAAACCGCTGACACTGATAATTGGCTCGCTCACGGATGATTCCTTTGATAATTGGCTTATTGGCGTGATGTGTACCAAGTTATAGTCGCAGACAATCGGTTTTTCGACCCGGTGATCTCGCGAAGGGTAGGTAGCCTGTGGAGGTCGCATCTGCCGAATGCGACCGGTCCGCGTCGAGCTGCCGCTAGGCGATTTTGAGGCAATTGCATACAATCGACCTTCCGAAAATCACTTTAAATGGCAATCGCTTTGTAGCTGGTTTCGTGAGAAACCGGCTGATATCAGAGCGTTTCGTTCAGTGTTTTAGAATGCTCAGTGTTTTAGAATTAGGCGAAGAGGTTAAACATGAATGTACAGCAAGCACTTGAGGCAGCCAAACACGCAACGGACTCAGGCAAGCTGACCGCTTCGGCGCTGGCTAATCTTACAATTTGGCTGACGGAAGATCGTTATCGAAGTTATCAATCGCAGATCGTTGACCACATCGCATCCAATGACTGGAAGAAATTGGACGACGTCTTTTGGACGGTGATCCCCTTTGGAACAGGTGGTCGTCGTGGTCGGATGTACGCGTTCGGTTCGAATGCGATCAACGAACGAACGATTGGCGAAAGCGCCCAAGGACTGGCCACATACATTCTGGAAGTCGCACCCAAAGGCAAGCCGCTCAGCTGTGCAATCGCCTACGACACTCGACATCGTTCGCGCGAATTTGCGGAGTTGTGTGCGTCTGTCATGGTCGCGAATGGGTTCGAAGTTTATTTCCTTGACGATTACCGCGCGACACCTCAGTTGTCTTATGCGGTTCGTGCAAAAAAGTGTGATTGTGGCATTATGGTCACGGCCAGCCACAATCCACCAAGTGACAACGCGGTAAAGGTTTATTGGTCAACGGGCGGTCAAGTTCTCCCGCCACACGACAAAGCCATCATCGACCGAGTTATGAACGTTGACGTTATCAAGAAAGTTGATTTCGATGAGTCACTCGACGCAGGCAAAGTAAAAATCTGCACCGCGGAAATCGATGTCGCGTATCTTTCCGAAGCCGTAAAGTATGCCTGGCCAGGACCGCGCGATGTTAAAGTGATCTACTCGCCGCTGCACGGTGTCGGTACTTTTGCAGTGATGCCTCTACTTGCGAAAGCAGGTTTTGCGAAATGCGAAGTCTACGCGCGGCACTCTGAACCGAGCGGTGATTTCCCCAATGTTCCAGGACACGTCAGCAATCCAGAAAACAGTGCCGTTTTTGACGAAATCATCACTTACGCGCGGCAAGCCAGTGGAGATATCATCCTCGCCACTGACCCGGATTGCGACCGTATGGGTTGCGCGGCGCCGTTAACGACCGATACAAGCGGCCCGTGGGCGACGCTCAACGGTAATCAACTCGGGGCCATTCTTACCGACTTTGTTTGTTCGCAAATGAAGTCGCTTGGAAAACTGACACCGAAGTCTTACGTGATCAAGACGCTTGTGACGACAGAACTGATTCGTCGTATTGCTGCGTCCTACAAGGTCCGTTGCGAAGGCAATTTGCATGTTGGCTTCAAATGGATTGCTGGCGTGATGGATGCGGTCGGACCCGACGACTTTGTTTTCGGGACCGAAGAATCACACGGCTATTTGATTGGACAATACGCTCGCGACAAGGACGGTGCTGTCGCGTGCCTCTTAATGGCTATGTTAGCCGCTCATCTGAAGTCGCAAGGCAAATCGTTGCACCAAAGAATGACTGAACTAGAGATTCAGCATGGTTGCCATCAGGAGGCACTTGTCAACGTGCAAATGGAAGGGAGTGAGGGGATGGCCCTGATGAAGAAGTTAATGGAGTCCTTCCGCACTTCGCCACCGAAACAATTGGGCGGCATCGCCGTCGCACAAGTCCGAGATTACAAAACACTCACGACACTCAAGTCCGACGGAAACACAGAAAAGCTTGATTCATCGCCTGCTGACATGGTTATGCTCGACCTAGTAGAGTCAGGTAACTATTTTGCCGTTCGGCCTTCGGGTACCGAGCCCAAAGTGAAATTCTACATGTTCAGTTATTGCGCGCCCGAGTTGAGTAAAAATCTGGCCGTGGCGAAGAAGCTATTAAGTGATCGGTTGGCGGCACTTGAGAAGGACATTCGAGCTTACGTCAAGTCCGTCACAGGCTAAAAACATCGCAGATGCGTTTTGAGATGTGCTATGTCACTAACCCGAAGCGTCAGCGAGGGGAACCCGCTCTGAAATTTTGCACCACGGTAATCGCTTCGTCTACCTATGGATTTCCCTCGCTGACGCTTCGGGTTGGTGAAAAGAGATTGCCCCTCGCTGACGTAATGCTATTAAGTCAGCAGTCTCAGCTGGCTATCGGTTAAACAACTTTATGAAAAGTCATGCGCACGATCAACCACTGAGATACTGTCGAGTCATCACTTTCCGCTGGCTACCGATGATAAGCGAGCACTGACTAGCGTACTATCTTGCGTTCTTGCAACAGTGCCAATACCTGCCCTATACATTCTTCTATCGATTGTTCGTTGGTGTTAAGTACAAAATCTGCGTTGGTTGGCGTTTCGTAAGCCGTAACGTTGGGCTCGATGGAGTGCTGACCGCTTGGGTCGCGCTGGCGGCAAACTTCAATTGGAGCGTTAACATGAATCATTATGAAATGATCCTTGCCGATCAGATCTGCGGCCTTTGATCGTACCGATTGTGAAGGAGCGACCATTGCGGCTAGGCAGATCAAGCCGTTGACATTGAGCAATCGGGCAATGTGAGTGGCACGACGAAGGTTTTCGGATCGATCTTCGGCCGAGTAACCCAAGTCATGACTCAAGCCGCGGCGCATTTGCTCGCCGTCGAGCACAACTGCGGTGCGGCCCATATCGAACAGAACGCGTTCGATGCCGCGTGCGATCGTTGACTTGCCACTTCCGCTGAGCCCAGTGAGGAGCACTGTGGCAGGGCGTTGACCTAATCGAGCTTGACGTTCGGTTGCTGTAACTGGCTTAATGTCTTCGTTGGCTTGTGGGCTCTGGACGTCTTCAATTTCCCACTGCGCAATCTTGGCTTTTTTATCTGGTTCTCGGCTGGTGATCATACCAGCAGCAACGGTGATGTTGCTGATCCGGTCGATGATGATGAACGCGCCTGTGGTGCGATTTCGACGATAAGGGTCGTAGTAAATCGGTTGGCTTACGGTGATCGTGCAGCGACCGATTTCGTTAAGTTGCAAATCGGGTGCGGGCGAGCGGTGAAGCGAATTGACATCAACCCGATAGCGCAGCGACTCAATTTGTCCAGGGATCGTTTGGTTCGCGTGCTTGAATAGATAAGTCTTGCCTGGCACCATCGCTTCAGCACTCATCCAGACCAACATCGCATCAAAGTCGTTGGTGACTTTGGGGACGTTGCCAGGACGGACGATCATGTCGCCACGACTGCAATCGACTTCGTCAGCGAGCGTCAGGGTCACGGATTGCGGTGTGAAGGCTTCATCGATTTCGCCATCGAAGGTCACAATACTTTTCACTTTGGTCGTGCGCCGCGATGGCAAGACCATGATCTCGTCGCCTTTGCGAATGATGCCTGAAGCGAGCGTTCCGCAGAATCCACGGAAGTCCAAGTTGGGACGATTCACATACTGAACAGGAAACCGGAAATCTTCGAGGTTGCGGTCAGAGCCGATATAAACGGATTCCAAGAAATTCATCAGCGTGCTGCCGCGATACCAGGGCATGCTGGGACTGGGATCGACGACGTTGTCGCCATTGAGGGCTGAGATTGGAATGAAGTGCAAATCGGGTAGATCCAATCGGGCCGCAAAATCGCGGTAGGATTGACAGATCTCGTCAAAACGGTCCTGGCTGAAGTCGACCAAGTCCATCTTGTTGATAGTGACAACAACGTGACGAATGCCCAGTAGCGAAACAATAAAGCTGTGTCGCTTCGTCTGAGTCAACACACCGTAACGCGCGTCGATCAAGATAACAGCTAAGTCGGCCGTAGAAGCACCTGTGGCCATGTTGCGAGTGTATTGCTCATGGCCAGGCGTGTCGGCGATGATGAACTTGCGTTTGGCTGTTGAGAAATAGCGGTAGGCGACGTCGATCGTGATCCCTTGTTCTCGCTCGGCTTTTAATCCGTCAGTAACCAAGGCCGGGTCGAATTTGCCTCCGGTGGTGCCGTGCGTGATCGATTCGCTTTCGAGCTGTGCGAGTTGATCTTCATAGAGCATTTTGGAATCGTACAACAAACGACCGATGAGTGTGCTCTTGCCGTCATCCACGCTACCGCAGGTGATGAAGCGGAGGAGTTCTTTACGCTCGTGCAATGCCAAGTAGGCTTCGATGTCGGTGGCAATCAGATCGCTTTTGTGACTCATGGTTTCTTACTGTGATCGTTGAATTGTCAATGTGAGCTGGTGTATTGGGGAACTTCCAGCTTGGGTTATGTTAAGTCTTATCAGCGGGAAGGCGTTAGCCTCCGGTCATTAGTTTTGCAATCATCCCGCTTAGGCATTCACCCTTGCGGTGGCTTGGCCTATCCGCGGGATGGCTTTCGCCGGCTTTAGCCCCCGGTCCCGTCGACAACCGGTGGCTACCGCCTTCCGGCTGATAGGTCACCCGTGCATGGCTGTTCTCATTTGATGTCTAAATGCATTTAGAAGTAGCCTTGCTTTTTCTTCTCTTCCATCCCAGCGCCGCCGGCGTCTTTATCGATCATGCGACCCTGCCGTTCGCTGGTCGTGGCCAGCAGCATCTCTTGAATGATCTGTGGCAGAGTCGTCGCTTCGGATTCGACAGCGCCGGTCAGTGGATAGCAACCAAGCGTACGGAATCGCACTCGCTTGGTGATAAGGTCCTCACCCGGATTCAATGTCAGACGGTCGTCATCTTTCATAATCAGCGTGCCACCACGCTCAACAACTTGTCGGTCAGCGGCGAAGTACAGCGGCACGATCGGAATTTTTTCGAGGTGGATGTATTGCCAGATGTCGAGCTCTGTCCAGTTGCTGAGCGGGAAAACGCGGATGCTTTCGCCCGGATTCACCTTAGTGTTATAGAGACTCCACAATTCAGGACGTTGATTCTTTGGATCCCAGCGGTGAAATTTATCGCGGAACGAAAAGACTCGCTCTTTGGCCCGCGATTTTTCTTCGTCGCGACGAGCTCCACCAAACGCCGCGTCGAAGGCATGCTTGTTGAGGGCTTCCTTGAGCGAATCGGTTTTCATAACCTCGGTGTGTTTTTCACTATTTGCAGCCGGATCAATTCCGAGTTTCCTTCCCGCTTCGTTGATGTGCACGATTAGATCGAGGCCCAGCTCTTTACGGGCGTATTTTTCGCGAAAGTCGATCATTTCGCGAAACTTCCAGGTCGTATCGATATGCATGAAGGGAAATGGTGGCTTGTCAGGATAGAAGGCTTTGAGCGCCAAGTGCGTCATGACCGACGAGTCCTTGCCGATCGAGTACAACATGACTGGTTTTTTGAACTCAGCAGCGACTTCGCGAATAATGTGGATGCTTTCGGCTTCCAACAATTTTAGATGCGTTAGCGAATATGCGGACATGGAAAATGTGTTCGTTAGGGTTCGAATTGGGAGATTAGTAGCTACATATTGATTCAAAAGGGTCGATTCGCAACCCCAGTCCGCAACGCTATTCACTCGCGGAACCGTTTCTAAGGCCCTTTATTTTCTAGGCCGTCGAATTTGCAGTACAACCGATTCGGAATCGGTCCCTGGCATGGCGTACGAAGAGAGTTTACGAAGCTCAATACCGTTGAGCAGCCCCCGGTGCCTTGCCTCACCACGCTCTTCGACCCAGCGCGGCCCCTTAATCGCTAGCAATCGGTCAAAGCAATGCCAATATTCTTTGAGCCAGCCGGAAAGTTGCGCGAGCGAACCGACGGCACGCGTTACCAAAGTACCATATCGCCATTCTTCGAGAACATCCTGAACTCGCATGGCATGGACTTGGACAGGGAGTTTTAGTTTTAGTACCATGTCGTCGACTACACGGGACTTTTTCGCCACGCTATCGCATAGACTAACGGTAAGGTCGGGCCTTAAAATCGCCAGAACGATGCCCGGGACTCCGCCACCTGTGCCAACATCTAAGATTTCATCGCCTTGAGCAAGGTGCTGGGCCAAATGCCAGCTATCAAGCAAATCGCGGCGGGCGAACAGATCGAAATCGGTGTGGCGGGTCAAATTGATTTTCTCATTCCAATCCCACAGTAGCCGGCAATATTCTTCTAGCTGCTCGAGCTTTTCGTCCTCGACTGGTATACCAAGTTTTCCAGCGGCAATTTTTTGGGTTGCACTGGGTGGCTCCGCGCTAGGTGGCTCTGCACTAGGTGGCTCTGCCATCGCCTCAGGCAGTGGGTCAGTCGATTCGGTCGGGTCTTCGGGAGGCAATTCCATGAACTCGAGTCTTTTAATTTGTAGGTTGTTTCGAAAGCGATGGATGAAACCATCGTAAAATTTGTTCGGTGTCGGAAAGGTCTGGCTCAACGCGATGCGCTCCCGCTGATTGCAACAATTCCGCGTCTCGGCCGCCGGTACAAACCGCCAAGCAACGAACTTTCATCGTCAGTGCCAAGTCCACGTCCAGCTCCGTATCACCAATAATGACAATGCTGTCTGGCGGAAGGTGATCCGCATGTTGGCGTATTGAATCCCACGCTGGTTCGCTCAAGTCACGCCTCTTTGCCGCCTGATGTCCATAAACTCCGAATTTGAAATAGTCCCAGAGTTCGAAGTGCTCAAGCTTGATCCGAGCGGATTGGGGCATGTTTCCGGTGACAATGCCGAGGCGTATTCGAGGGTCGTTAACAAGTCGCTCCAGCAGCTCAAGCACTCCGGGCAAAACTCGACCTTCGCGAAGTTTCAGTTCGTCTGGTAGCAGGCTGAAGTAGCGTTCGCTTAAGTGGTTCAAATTTTGATGATCAGCGATTATCCCAGCGTTTTCAAGCATTTCCGACATAATGCCGCGATCCGTTCGGCCATGGAGCGGAACAGGTTGCAGTTCTGGTCGAGCGAAGTATTCTCGGGCGGCTCTCAGTAAGGCACCCCCACCTGCACCGCAGGAATCGATCAATGTTCCGTCGATGTCAAAAAGTAAAACGCACTCGATGGGTGACTTAGGCGGCGGAATCGAAATCGGGGAATCTCCGGGAAGGTTTTTGATTATTCTTATTCTAAGTAGCTGGATTCGTGAGAATCCGGTGGTCTTTGTAGCTGGATTCTTGAGAATCCGATCTTCGACTAACCTATCCGGATTCTTGCGAATCCAGCTACGAACGATTACTATTTTTCGAGGACCAATAATTCAACTTTGCGAAAATCCACTGGGTGGCTTTCGGACTGCAGCGAAATAGTGCCACCATCCAACTTCACCGTTCCCTTTGCAGTCGCCAGCGCTTTGGCATGCGGGTCACGCTCATCGAGCTGAGGTTCGGTGTATTCGAGGACAACTTGGCCATCAATAATATGCTTCATCGCACCGTTGCCATGAACTTCGACTTCAACTGTCACCCATTGTTCGCCGTGATACGTTTTGGATTTCGACTCGGTGCAGTGAGGAAGGAATAGCTTGCCATCTTTGACCACGTTGGTTCCGGGTGTGCAAAGATTAACCGTGGGACGGGCATCTTTTCCATTGCCGCCCAGAATTTGAACTTCAATCGAGGCTGGAAAATCCTGGTCTTTGGACATTGTTTTCGGGTCTTCACCGTGCAGCATCATGCCGCTGTTGCGAGTTGCCCAGCCTGGACCACCCTTGCACTGATCCCCCACAAAGCGGTATTCAACCCGCAATCGGTAGTGCGAATATGGTTGTTTGTAGAACAAATGACCAAACTTCTCTCCAAAATTTTCGTATTTATCTTTGTCGTAACGAACTTGGAGGAGGCCTTCTTGGACTCGGAAAGTGTTTCCATAGTTATCCCCCAAGTCGTGATAGCGAATTTTAGGAGTCCAGCCTTCTAGATCCTTGCCGTTGAACAGTTGAATCCAGTTTTCCTTGGCTGGCGTATCCTGGCCCAGGCAATCTGAGGCAAAAGCAAAAGTAAGAATCATGCAGAAATAGCGACAAACGAATGACATAGCAGTCTCCTGGAGACCCCGATATAAAGAGGATTAATTCATAGTACTATTGGGTAGCGGGCAATCTAGGGCGATTTCGCTGCAATACGCCAGGCTGCGTTGACCGATAGTGGAGGTTACGGCTAAATATAATGCCTGGGCGAACATTAATCACGACGATTTGCTAGTTCCAACTCGACTATTGCTAAACAAGTCGACCTACAAGTCTAATCCAATCGAACTCTCGAAGGGCATTCGCAATGGTGAGTAATCGGAATTCGTCACTGAAACCAGTGATACTTGGCACCCTGGGATTCGTCGTGGCTTGCACGTTCGCTCTGCCTACATCCGCTCAGACCAAAGGCAAATCTTTTGATGCATTGAGTTTACCGACTACCAATTTTGCCTTGCCGGGAAGGGCGGACGCAAAAGTTGAGTTTTCCGCGCAATATGAATTGGAGAATGGTTCAAAGAACGGCCGGTTGACGGTAACCGCCAAGATCGCTGACGGATGGCACGTTTTTTCAGTAACACAGCCAGCGGGCGGACCAAAGCCAAGCAAATTCGAGCTTAAAAGTGACTTCTTGAAATTCACGGGTCCTTTCTCAGCTGATCGCGCGCCTGAGATCGGCAGTGATGAAGACGTCTGGCCCGAATTACCACTCGAAGAGTACTACGAGAAAGTCGTTTGGACACGTCCCTTCGAATTGACCAGGGACATCGATCCAG
>JANNNN010001011.1:0-12411 GCA_031398555.1 Planctomycetia bacterium
GTGTACGCAGAGGCCAGAACTTCGCGCAAGCGTAGTGCATAGTCCGTGTCGTAAGATTAGGGCCATTCAACTAGCCCTAATCCGCAACTCGCTCCACAACCTAATCGCACCCCCCTACCATTAAGTGACCGGATGGATGGGTGGATTGTACTCATGCGTTGCAGGCCGAATGAGTTCAAGTTCGGGCAGTGAGACTTTCACTCCGCTAGGAGAGAACACCACTGGAACCACTTCTTTTGATACTGCCGCATCGTAGACAAGCCCCAGGTACTTGTGAGCAGGTGTCGACAATCGCAAAATCCAGCTAAACGCAACCACAGCAATTTTTTTATACCAGCGAAGCTGCTGATCGATGATGATGTCTTCCTCACCCACCTCGATAATCCAACGCTCTGCAACAACCGGCAGCAGGTTTTGCCGCTGCAGATCCTTTAGCGATTTGCGCACATCAGGCTGTTCCATGTAGCCGTAGCTTATGACCACTGAGTGGATATCGTTTCCAAGTTTCTTCACCGAGTGGCGCAAGCTTGGGTTGATCACCGCAGCGCTGATCTGGTTAACATGCATCAGCACAATCTGCGATGGCAGCACACCATACTTTTTCAGAAAGATCCGCAGAACAACCGGTACGCTGTCTTCGGTCGATGTAACTGGGCGTGAGCATAGAAACACAGCCGCCCGATCACTTTCAACAAGCTTTCTATTACCCTGGATTAACATCCTCGCGATTGGCAAGTTCTGCTCAATCGCCAACTCCAAATCGTCCACCTTATCTCTCAGCGCGACCAACCAATCGATCTGCTTTCCTTCACGAACGCCGAAGTCATAGAACGCTTTGCCTACTTGGCGACGTCCCCACTGCCAAACCATCATCACCGTAACCAGCACGGCGGCAATGATGACTGGCACGTATCCACCATGGGTGATCTTAAGAAGATTAGCGATGAAAAAGAGAAGGTCTACAATGAACATCGGAATGCATACGGCCAATACAATTCCCAGATGCCAGCGCCATCGATAGTAAGCAACGTAGGCAAAAATGAAAGTCGTTATCCCCATAGTTCCAGTGACTGCAACACCGTATGCAGCCGCAAGATTTCCAGCGGTTTGAAATGCCAGAGTGACCCATACGCAACCGAGAAAGAGCGCCCAGTTCACGGCCGGAATATAGACCTGTCCTTCACCATGGGTGTCAGTATGGAACACTCTGAAACGCGGCATGAATCCAAGCACCGTCGCTTGTTTCACAATTGAGAACATGCCCGTGATCAGCGCTTGAGAAGCGATGATGGCGGCCAACGCGGCAATGATCATATCGCTAAAGCTAATCGCACTATCCAGCCAACCGATACCCGTTTGCGGAGTAATCGCATAAAACGTGTTTGCACGAGGCGGCACATCCCGTTCAAGCATATACGCCGACTGACCAGCGTAACACACCAGCAAACAAGGAAACACAATCATGAACCAGGAGTACATCACTGGCTTGCGACCGGAGTTTGCGGGAAGTGCGCTTTGGCCTTCTTCAAGGGGAATTGCGCCTGAACGTGTAAAGTGCCCAAGATCAGCATACTTTGCTTCGCCACCAGTTACTGCCAAGACTGCGACACCGAGTACCACCAGAGCTCCAATGCCTGGAAAGCCCCACAGAAACTGGAGTGCGTAAACCGGATTGAAAGCGAGGAACACTTCCGGACTAGCGACAATCCACGGCAAGCCCTTAAGCGCAATCCATGGAAACCATACGCAAATCATGAACCAGCCGAACAGACCGCCAACTTTACTAGTACCACGCCACTGCATCTTGAACAGCAGCAGCAAACATGCCAAGGTTGCGATCACGGACCACGTTGGTCCCATAGGCTCAAAGGCTCCGAGCATGCTAATCGGCGGAGTAATAATTCCGTCCGCTGCAAGAAGAGCCGCTGCGCAAATGACAAGAAAACTGACCAGCGAGCCCGCTACTATTTTACCCGTGTACCCTTTGAGCAGGCTCCACAATGCAAAGGTTCCACCTTCCCCGCGATGGTCTGCCCGCATGATCATCAAGTCATATTTCACGGTCAGAAACAGCAGCGCCCAAATGATCAGACTTAAACCTCCAAGTATTTCACTCCTGGTAAGTAGGTCGCCGCCCGACTTGACAAGCTCACTCGCCGCATCGTGACCGAGATGATGATTCTTAATCAAAATTGTTTCGCGCGTAATTTCCATTACGCAGTAAAGAACGGAAGTCCCGATGTCTCCGTAAACAGTCCCAGTCGCCTGCCGCATTCGATGCCAGAGCGACGCGATCGACTCTGCGACGCTCGCTTGTGGCTGGCTCTCTGAGCTCTCGCCCGTTGATTGGATATCAGTACGGTGCAGAGTGGTATTGCTTGATTCTTCCGGGGAACTAAAGAACAGAAACGGAAACAGAAATTTCCCGAGGCTCATGGCCATATTCACAATCGATCTCCGAGTGGAGGATCACGGATACAGACTCCATCGACCCATGCTGTAGCGCGTTCCGTCCCCCCAGTACATCGCCTACTACGTAAATCGCAAAGGTCGCGCAGCAAAGCGGACGCTCGCGATTAGATGACTGCACGTGGGCAAAACCCTCGCAACAACAGGCTCGCATTCAAGCCCTATTCTGGTGACCCCAAAACGATTAAGCGCCTACAGACTTTAGACATCTGTATCCCATAAATGCAAATACGCTTTGCATCTGGCCGACGAGGTTAGCTGACGGGCTAGAGTTGGAAATCCCCCGGTATCACGATGATACCTAAGCCCCGGCTCTTCTCCTGGTCGCTCGTAAAGAGTCTCAAGGAATGAAGAACAAAATGGTTCCCCTGTTCGCATTCGCGATTAGGCGACGCTACTTAAGGAGCAATATTATGCATGGATCTGGAAAAAAACTAGATGACTTCGAAATAAAATTTGTCATGTGCCAATTACGCCGCCAAATCGCACTTCGAAAGATGCAACATAAGCTCACCGAGCAGATCGCTGCCGACAAGCATCTGGGCAGCAAGGACGCAGTGACTAAATCCAAGCGTGAACTGCGGTTCAATAAGTTGGTTCCCGCGGGGGCGGATTAAGACTTCGCCCCTTCTCAGGTTATGGCTGTCGGGTACGACAAAACGGACCAGACACGAATGTCCTTCAAAAACCTCTTGTCATGGATAGTGGGTAACCAATCGCAGCGTGCTTTACGCACGTCAGCGGGTTGACGCTCGACCCGACAGCCATTCTTTTTCGCCGCACATTATCGCGCCTATGAAGCAGTGATCGATACCGCCCTATTGAAGGCGATTCATTGCTTTAAGGTAACGGGATAATCGACTGTATCGATAGGGCTGACTACTTCATGTTAGACGTGTCCAGCTCTGGGCCATGCAGTAGCATGCTCAAGGACTCAACGCCTTGGCCCATAAAGTACATTGGAAATTGGCCATCCCATTTATCAACTCGCGATTGTTCAATCTCGAGCTTTTTCAGTAGCATGTATGCTTCCGGGTTCTCGCCTGCTTTTGACATCTCGTAACTCTTCGCATCTGCAACTAGCTTTATTCCCTCCGCTTCAGCTTCGCACTCGGTTAGGATTGCTTTTGCGCGCGAGTCTGCCTCAAGTTGCAGAGTCTTGTTCTTTTCAGCCTGCGTAGACGTTTCCGCTATGGCAATCAGCTTCGCTTGTTCCGCATTAAATACTTCAACCAGTGTCTTGACGATCGAGGGATCCTTGTAGACAAACCCTCCGCTAATGCCAAGATTGGTAATAGTTATACCTCGCTCTGCGAAGAAGCTGGTAACCATATCCACCACGGTTTGAATGTGTGGAGTGGCTTTAAGACGTAACTCCTGCATTGGCAGATCCGTGACTTCTAAACCGAAGGCACTTTGTATCTTTGCACGTACTTCTTGGTCCATAACCTGAGCAAGTGCACCATTGGGGTAGTTGTGCAAGAACTTAACTGCATCGTCGCGTGAGGAGACACGGGCGGTACAGGTCCAGCCAGTTGAGAACTCCACCTGATCGCTAGTCATGACCCAGATGGCTTCATTCTTCGCACTCGTACCGCTGTTTGGGTCGGCCGTCCATTCTCGCGTAACCGGAGTTTTGTCTACTCTCACCAAAATCGCTGCATCGCGCCACTCCCCATTTGCGCCTACAAACTCATAGCCTCGAGGAACCCACTGCTGAGGAACCTTTACCTGCTGCGTATAGACTAGACTCTTTCTCAAATAGTCTTCCGTATGGGTAGATGTTTGTAGCTCGATGTTCGTAGTAAATGGCAGTAAAAAGGCTTCTTCGTTGGGCTGTATCACTTCCAGTTTTACAGGTTCAAACGGCCGCCAGCACCCAGTAGCACTGAGCAGGAGTACTACGCCAAACCAAGCCGAGCCGCGGCGCAGAAAGTCGACCACTTCCTCGACGAAAACACCTAGACTGACTGTTGCAATAACGATCCAACCAGCAATACGCCAGAACGTTCGCGATTGATGAGTGGTCATCATGTGAGAATGTAGTTCTCCTACATCCGTCGACGCATCCAGCTGTTTGAGTGCGTCTGCAATTTCCAAATTTGCCGTGCCATTGTCAATTTGTTGAGAAAAGTAGCCATACGCGGCTACCACAATAAAGACACCAACTAAGCGAAAGCCTGTCACGATCTACCTCCCCAATATTTCGGGCCCGAGGCGTACGAACTGCTGCGACCAATTATGTCGGCCATTACTTGTTAATGCGCAGCCTCTAACGCAAACCACGCACTGAGGTGTCGCGGCTGGGTGAAGCTAAGCAAAGGTAATGGAAAGCAGGCGTAAACCTGCGCGACGTTATGCTCGCAAGCGAGCTAGCATCCAAGTAACCCCTAAAGGACTTAGCGCCTACAGACTTTAGACATCTGTATCCCGTAAATGCAAATACGCTTTGCATCTGGCCGACGAGGTTAGCTGACGGGCTAGAGTTGGAAATCCTCCGGTATCACGATGATACCTAAGCCCCGGCTCTTCTCCTGGTCGCTCGTAAAGAGTCTCCAGGGAACGAAGAACAAAATGGTTCCCCCGTTCGCATTCGCGATTAGGCGACGCTACTTAAGTTCAATGTTATGCACGGATCTCGAAAAAAACTAGATGTCTTTGAAATAAAGTTTCCCCAACAATCCGCACTCACTTCTTTACCAAAAACCAACAGGCGGTGTTTGCCGCAATCGCTTGCTCTAGCAACTCCGCTGGTTTGATCGCGTCCTCTCACTATTCTCAGTTGGGGTGACATTACACGCGCTGGAAATTCTTGAGTGCGTGAGAGCGGCTTGGTCAAGATGCTTGATAGCGTATCATCGCCGCGTAACGGTATGTCCTAGTCGGGTCAGTGGCATGCACTGATTGGATTCATCCGCTTCCTTGCGAAAACTAAAATCCTGGTCTTGCAAACGACAGCACCGTTCCTAGACCAGCAGCCCGCTTTCCTTGCTCGCCCTGGCTCTTGTGACAGAGTCGGCGTACAATTTCCGACGCCCGAAAGGCTCCCATAAGTGAAGCTCCGACTGCCGTCCGTTCTCAGGTCGACGTCAACTTTTGTCCGATACTGCCCTTAGGGCGGCTAACCTGCAAATCTATAAACGATCTTAGGCGGTATTGGTAGGTGCTGCACTCCCCGATGCGTGCTGTCTTATCACGGTAGTAAGCCGGGGGCTTGTGCGATCACTGCGGAAAGTACTTATTGATTTGACTGGCATGCTTTTCCATGATCGTTGAAAACCGGCACGCTGCACCATTCACTCCCAACAGGCTGCTTCCCATGTCATCTGGTGAGTCTGAGTGATGACTTACAAGATAGAAGAAGTGGTCAACAATTCGCTACCTACCTGTGAAGGCTGCAAGGCGCGGGAAGACAAATATTATGCAATCGGTCTAACCATATTTGTCATCTCACTATGCTCGTGTGGCACACTCACGTTGGTCGCCATTCCAGCAGGGTACGTAGTTATGCTGGTCTCTATGGGAAAATGCAAAACTTGCAGGACAGAGCGCAAGATTCGCAAAGCCGGCAAAGCAATGTCAAGCTCCGAGTGAGTGAGATGCTGTCCGTGAGTCTGCGAACGTGGTGGAAAGATAATCTTTGCTCCTATGCGATCAAGGCAGCAACCGGTAAAATCGACCCCTGTTCAGACAACGTTTGTTTCAACATGCTTTTGTGACTGGAATGTAAAAGATGCGTAATTCTAATGTCCCGTTCAGCATTCGAGCAAACTTGATTGGCGTTGTCAGCTATTTCAGTTTGTTGGCCTTAGGAACAGCGGTTGTACTTATAGTTTTGCGGATTGGAGGCAATTTGGACGTAGTCGCCTCGTTGCAGCCGATGTCTTTACCTCCAACATCCAGCGATACACGCGCAGATGAAGTGCACGTTGATGTTGTATTGCACGTATTGGGAACACTAGCGACGGTCATACTTGTCGGAGGCGTTCTTGGAAAGCTCTGCCAACAGATCAGCCAGCCGCCTGTGATAGGCGAGATAATAGCGGGGCTTGCTTTAGGGCCATCGTTACTCGGAATTATCAGCCCGGACGCAATGAATTTGCTCCTACCAATACCCGCGAATGACCCGAAAGGGCACGTGGCAATTTCATTGAAAGTAATTGCTCAGTTAGGTGTCATTCTCTACATGTTCTTGGTTGGGCTGGAGCTTAATTCGGCGCAGTTGAAGCACAAAGCGCATGTGGCGGTTGCCATTTCACATGCCAGTATTGTTGTTCCGTTTGCGTTGGGAACAGTGCTTTCGCTTGGTTTGTACTCTCACCTCTCTGGCACTGCAGTCTCGTTCGTGTCCTTTTCATTGTTCTTAGGGGTTGCGATGTCGATCACTGCATTCCCCGTTTTGGCACGCATCCTCACAGATCGGAACTTGCAGAACACTCCCATTGGAACCGTCGCGTTAAGCTGTGCCGCCGCGGACGATGTGACAGCCTGGTGCCTTCTCTCACTGGTCGTCGGAGTAGCTAAAGCCGAAGTAGGCAATGCCGGACTTGTTGTTGCGGGTGCGGCTTCTTTCATTCTGTTTATGTTCTTTGCAGTAAAGCCGATTTTTGTTCGCTATACAGAGTCGATGGATCGGACCGACGCTAGCTTACCCACATACGCAATCGCAAGTGTCTACGTGTTGATACTGAGTTCAGCTGCGGCGACCGAGTGGATTGGTATTCATGCAATATTCGGGGCATTCCTGCTTGGTGTGGTTATCCCCTCGGAGTGTAGGCTTGCGCAAAGCTTCCTCATAAAGTTGAAGGAGCCGGTCACAGTTCTCTTGCTACCAGCTTTTTTTGCTTACACCGGTATGCGAACCCAGCTTGGTCTCCTGAGTGGATGGAATCATTGGATGGTTTGCCTTGTGATCATTCTTGTAGCCACGATAGGCAAGTTCGGTGGGACACTGCTAGCTGCTCGATACGCAGGCGAATCGTGGCAGGACGCGGGGATTCTTGGAATGCTAATGAATACACGTGGCCTAATGGAACTGATAGTTCTCAATATCGGACTTGATTTAGGTGTCATTAGCCCAACGCTGTTCGCGATGATGGTAATTATGGCATTGGTGACAACAATGATTACCGCGCCAGCTTTGCACTTTTTGCGACCATCCGAATCTCGGCTTATCGTCAAACCGTGATTCAGCGTAGCGTGTGCCAATGTGCGTCTAAAAGGGGGCAGTGGGAGATGCTTCAACCGGGCCAGTTTGACAGGAAAGGCGGTACGAAAACCTCGCCACATGGTTCTTTTTGTAAGTTCTACCGCGCAGCGCGTTGAATTTGCACTTAGTGACCTCCGATGACAGTTGAGAACCAGAACGAACATGATTCAAGATGCAACATTCAGCATCTTAGAAACTTCAGCAGATCCTGCACTAGCTGCGGGCCATGCGTAGCAAATAAACCGTGGGGCGCACCCTCGTACTCCAGCAGTGATGACTTGGGGATGGCGCTGGCAGCAGCGCGACCAGTTGCGTCGATAGGGACTGTTTTGTCTGCTGTACCGTGTATGATTAGCGTTGGCACCTGAATCGACGGCAAATCAGGTCGAAAATCGGTAGTCGCAAACGCATTCTCGCAATCTAAAGTAGCCTTCAGGCTAGCCTGCATAGCGACACTGCGAGTCCACTCGAGCAATTCATTGCTGACTGACATCGACGGCATTCCTACGCCGAAAAAGTCGTCAAAAAATGAAGCAAAGAATGCGGCTCGATCACTCTTAATCTGGTCAGTCATCTGATCGAAAGTCGCCTGCGGCACTCCATGGGGATTGTCGTTGGTCCTTAGCATGTATGGAACAATGGATGAGATCAACGCAACCGACCGAACGTTTCGGCCGGCGTGCTTTGACATGTAGCGAGCCACTTCACCTCCACCCATAGAAAAGCCCACTAGCGTTGTATCACTCGCATTAAGGTGCTTCATGACGTCTGCCAGATCATCGGCAAGTGAGTTGTAATCGTAGCCGCTCCATGGTTGATCAGATCGTCCAAAGCCACGTCGATCGTAAGCAATTGTCTGATATCCGGCCTCGGACAACGCCATTGCCACTTCATCCCAGCTATCGGCTGAAAGCGGCCAACCGTGGATTAAGACAACCGGTCGGCCTTTTCCCCAAACTTTTGTGTAAAGTTGAACGTCGTCTCGTGTTTTGATGTACGGCATTGTGAAGTCTCCGAATCCTAAGCATTATTGGGCGAGTAACTTGCTTGTTAGAGCATTCCGCATTCCAAAACTCGGCTATCCGCAAGTGCATGCGCCGCGCACGGTACAAAAACCACGCCGCATCGTTCTTGCCATAGGTTTTACTCATTTTGCATTTCGCCTGCGATAAACGCTGCACAGTGGGTAGAAAAAATCGCTCTAGGAGGATCGTGGTGCGCACGTATATCTCGCAAGCTCAGTGATAGAAGCCATTCAACTGGTCCGCGCGGCCGTTCGAATCCGCATCGCGTAGGTAGATAGCCTCGATAACTCTATGATCGAAGGCTCCGTCGACCGAACATCCCCCCAATTTATTCGATGTAAGCCACACTTCGCCGGCGTTTTCCAAAACCACCTGTTGCCGGGGTTCAACTTTCCTTCTGTCAGCTGGGCGTTGTGGTAGCCAAAATCCCAGCTACAATTCACTTAATCGGGCTGTAGCGCAGTCTGGCTAGCGTGCTACCTTGGGGTGGTAGAGGTCGTGGGTTCAAATCCCGCCAGCCCGACTCCATGAAACCCTGCAATTTCCAAAGGAATCGCAGGGTTTTTTCGTTTCTGGACGCAGTGGTCGACTGTCGTCAAATTGTCAGGAATGGACTCTTTCTGACCCTACGTGTAAGCATTTGGTGCATGCTGTGGTGCAGGCTGGCCCAAATGCAGGCTGGGCAACGACTCAACCGCTGAAGCAGTACAGTGAAAATTGTGCGAACGAACCTACCCTCATCCGAGCTTATCCCCAGAAGACTTCCGACCTCTCCGCAGGAAGAAAGACTTTGAATTTTCACCAAGCGTTTCGCAAGCGGTGCTCGCCGACTCCAACAGTTCCAATAGTAAAACACGGCGGAAAGGTTTGCACAGACTTTAGGGTGGGCTAGCAGGAAGCGGACTGATGACGGTGGAAGGGCTTAGTGATGGCACGCTTGGATGCTTTGAAACGTACTCAGATTTGATGCCTCGCCAAACGACATCATAGTTTGGAATTAGTATTTGTGGGAAAGTCAGCAGAAGAATCGCCAATGTGAACATTGACGACGTCGAGTAAAAAACCCATTTCGCTGCTGAGCCTTCCTGCTTAGGAGAATGGAGATAGAAAATTGAAATCGTACCGATCGCCGTTAACGCGAACGTTAAGCCGATTATTTTGTTTAATGAGACAAAACCGGCAATTGGGTGTTTAGCATTTAGCATTGCGGCACCCGTTTCCCACCCGAACTTTGCGCCGTCCGGTTCTCGAATAGCGCGTAGGAACGCTCCAATGATCGCGTTTTGCCAGCCCGCGTACCAAGCAAATATTGACGCACAGGTTAAAACAAGGAGGATCAACGAAGATGCTTGTTCGCGAGTCCATGAGCGTTTTACGTCAGACAGTATGAATCCGCAAAGCACTGCCACAAGCGTGATAGCGCCTGTTACTACTGTAAATCGACGTTCTTGCCAAGCAATAATCTGATTATGCAGGAGTTCAAGATCGTCCATTTCGTTCATCTTTGTGAATGCAGGATAGTTGCGCGCAGCAGAATCGAGTGCCCGTGCAAGCTAACACGACGTAGTCCAATTAATCACTATGTGAATAGTGTAACGCAGTTTACTGGGCGCAAGCAAGTTAGAATTCTAGGCCGTTGGCCATGAGTTGTTCCGACATCCGAGTTCGCCCCGAAACGCTGGGCGTTGGAGATCCAATGGTCCGTGGTACAAATATTACGCGCGCTCAAAATGGGGACAATCTTAACGCGTCACTCCCGGCCGAAAACATTCATCAGCGGGATTCCCCTGAACCACGTTTTCGTCAATTGCTCCGATAAAGTGGAAGATGCTGCCAAAGGCTGCTACGTTGAGCGTGTGACCGGTCTCGTGATCGGCGACACTGCTTCCAGGGGTGATATAGGGAAAATTGCCGAGATTGTAGCCACCCCTGAAGCCAGGCATGAAGAGAAAGCCCCCTTCAGTGATGATCGTTCCCGTTCCCCAATCGATGGAGAGACTTTCGATACGCACGCTGTCTACCATGTTGAGTGTAAAGATGGCGGCCAAGCCATTGATGACAAAGAAAATCAAACCAATCCCGGTTGCTAGCCATGACATCGGCATCAGCCAACTCGACCAGCCGAGAATACCTTGATAGACCTCGCTGTTGGCAATAGTATCAAAGGCAGCCAGGAAGTTAATTACGCCAATCACCACACCGAGCGCACCCAGCCCCATAAACGTTAGCAGAGCGGCATTCATGCCAGCGTTAAAACAGATCATAAAGCCGCGCATAAACTCGCCAAATGCGCTGCCTTGTGTCGCACTGGCTGCCACGTAACTAACGGTGAGCAATCCGATGACACCCACGACCGCCAATATGCCAAAACCAATTCCCGAAGCGAATGCAGCTACCACCGCCACCGCTACCACGATTCCCACAATAGCACCCAAAACACTCTAGAATGAGAGACCGGTCGTTCTGCTGATAGATCCAAGTGTGAGCCATGTCAGCCACCTTACCTGCCAGCGGAAGTTCATCTCGACCGAATGACATACTGTTTTCCAAGCCGTTGTCGGTCTTGTAAATGCGAGTGAAGGTAACTCCAAATCGAACGCCATTGTCGGTTTCATTCTTCCAAATGGCCGCTTTGACTTTACCAAGACGCACTTCATGAACGGGTCTTTCTTGTGCCATGGGGCACCTGCCTTTCGTTGAACCAAGAGAGCAAATTTAACCGTTCACGCATCACCGTTTCTCTCGGTCAATGGACTCACAGTCGAATCCACTCACCGAGCAGCACAGCCAGATTGATTGTGCTTGATTTCGCGAAGCTAAGGAAATTTAGTTTGTTCAGCGTCAGGGAGTCAGGCTGTTTGTTTCTGTCAAATTCGTTTTCAGCAAAGGCTGGATGAACTAGGGGGCCTCGCCAACGAGGGAGCATTGAGCGAAGAGGAACGTCGAGAGTACGACACCTACATTGAAGCGATGGACGTGATTGCATTGTTGCGAGTCAAAGTTCTTTCGCGCACGAAATAGGGTCGTTTAGCATGGATGCGTCGCTACGTGCCTTTGTCGTAAAAAGGTCGGCGGGTCACTGTGAGTATTGCCAGATCCCACAGAGATTCTTCACCGAGCTTTTCCAGATACAACATATTGTGGCACATCAGCCGCTTCGACAAAGTCTCTGTACGCAGCCTCCTCCTCGCTCGTAAGTGTACCTTCGTTCGCTCTCTCGCGAAGTCGTTGCACCTCGGCATCTGTCTCTGGATCGACACGGAGGTCGGCAATGACGCGTGCGACCTCGTGTGTCAACGCCTCTGTCATTGGTTCAAGAAATCGATCGAGAAAGGTTGTTGTGGCCATGACTTTAGTTTATCGCAGAAGACGAACGAGAGCCAGATTAATAACAGGCAACGCTATCAAGTCCGATGTTTCCAGAAAGACCGGGGGCATTGCTTCTTGTTGCCAAATCGATAGACATCAAACCGTTGCGATAAGTCGCCAAGTCCGCTTGAGAACGATATTCCAGCAATTGGATCGTCAGGAGACTCTGCCTCCTTTTCAGTCGCCTGCCTTGATTCGACCGTGACCAGGACTTCGGATTTGTCTTTTAGGTCCACTTCTTCGAGCGGATGAAAAACACCGCCCTGATAGATCGCGCGTATCGTCTTGTTCATAATGGCCCTCGTAAGAGTTAGTTTAGGTATACGCGCGACGTCCACA